>JAGLDP010000004.1 GCA_023145515.1 Bacteroidales bacterium | reverse complement strand
AACTACTCTTAATTTAGAATACAAAGATAAGAAATTTACGTCATAAGTGCTACTAGAGAAGCTATTTCTTATTGATTGTGGTTAATATTGCTACTCTGGTAGCTAATTCATGATTAATCAGCACCCGTCGTATATGAGAACCTGGCAATTAATTACGACTTTTTATTGTGGCAAGCACTAATTTTGTTACTTAGCACATGTAATACTAATCTAAACTCAATAAGTCATCAGACATTATAGAATTCTTCAAGACATAAGTCTTATCTTAACTCTCTCTGTTGTCATGTTCTCATGCAAAAACGAGAAAGTGGATACCGGAACGCTTCCTGTAATAGATTTTGCAACTGCTTACAAGGTGCCGATAGAACCTCACCCTTTAAGTGAATTCGTTGAGCATATAGAATACGTAAAGCTCGAGACAAAACCAGAATGCTTTGTTAAATCCGTGCAAGGAATTACCTTCTCGAAAAACTTCATCGCGCTTTATGAATATCCATCAAAGCGAATCATGATTTTCACCAAAGAAGGTAAGTACGTCAATGACATAGGTAGTTTTGGTAAGGGGCCGGGTGAATATAACAGTCTCTCTCCTACGTCAATCATTATCTCCCCAAACGAGAAATACCTTGCTTTAAGGCAGAATGGGAATCAGATCTACTTATACGATCTTGATGGCACTTTTCGTGGAAGCACAACTGTTCCTTCAAAGTTTATCGATGCTATGGTTTTTGACCACAGTGGAGCTTTGCTTGTATATCAACAAAAACTCCACCTGCCTGATGAGGGCGGCTACATGATTCTGAAATACGATGAAAGCCTCTCAATTATTGACAGCCTCATGTTTCACAAACCTGATAAATCTGCACTAGGTGCAATGCATGTAAACGACGCAATGATTACGTATGAGGATGACATGTATTTCAGGCAGGTTTTCAACGACACAGTGTATAAGATGACAACAACAGGGTCGGTTGAACCCACTTATATAATTAACCTTGGCGACATGAAACTACCTTCTTTCAAACCAACGAGGCAAGAATCTCTACTAAAGTACCTTTGTGTGGAATACATTCATCTTTCTGATCAGTATTTTCTAATCAAACTATCAGGTAAGGCCAGGAATCCAAAGCCGAATAGTGGAGCAGAAGAGCTTGTGTGGTATAATCGACAAACAAAGGATGTTATTGTCACATATCCATTCTTCAAAAACGACCTAGATGGAATTAATGAGCACCGAATGGCTTGGCCAGTCAAAAATGGAGGTTTCTGGGATTACGTAAATGTCATTGGTACCAAACAAATTATGGAAGATGGCTCGGTGAATGTTGAAGACCTTACTACACCGAAGTATTACGGTAAGCTCAAAGAACTTCTTGCCGTGTCTGATATTGAGGACAACCCGATAATCAGGATCTTCTACGTAAAGTAAAAATTATGCTCTATAATAAACTCTTTACAAAGTTTCATCAGGTGATTAAATAGTTATTTCTTAACTTTGGGTGAAACCATCTAAAGCCATGTCACAATCTCTAATTGAACTTTCAGAACTCCCTGAACTATTATCATCGTTAACTCTTAACGACTGGCAGCCCCTTCTCGACCTGATCCCTGATATCGAGCAAAGCACAACGTTTGGAACCTTACAAGGTGGTGATGAGGTCGAAGATGATGTGTTTTCATTCCCGTTTTATGCCCCATCACCAGTTGTGGAAAAGTTCGAAGAACTGTGTTACAAACTGGGTATTATAGTAGATTTTGATTGGCCTGGATGGGATGAAGGTCGGGAGCTGGCGTCTGGGGATCAATCCCAGATAAGGAATCTTGATCTGGTAACATCATGTAAACTTATAACCGCCATCGTTCGAAATAATCGGTTTTGTGATGGAGTGTTGGTTGGGGCGTTTGAGAGTGGCTTGATTTTGTCGGTTTTGAAAAGGATGCAGAAATTGCTGTAGGGTGGTTGTAGACAGAGTTTAGTTTGCACTCTCAAAAAAATCAAGAAAAAAATAAAAACTGGTTGGTAGCGTCATGCATAGTCAACCTGAGGAGATTTCAAACTTTTGTGCCAAATACGTGCCAGAAACACGAAACAAAAAACCGAATCCCTTCATTATCAGAAGATTCGGTTTTTATAGTGAGGTCTCGAGCGGATTCGAACCGCTGTAGCCGGTTTTGCAGACCGGTGCCTAGCCGCTCGGCCACGAGACCAGTTGAGCGGGTTGCAAAAGTACTAAACTATGACCAAAGACCAAAGAGTAAAGTTTAAACAATACAAATATTCCTTCAATCTTAAGACTTTTCTCTTAGTTCTTCTTGAGCCTTGAGCCTTGAGCCTTATGCCTTAACAGCGTAACAGACACTGCGCGTATCTTCCCGCCCATCGGTGGATTCAGCTTTGCAACCTTTACCTCAGCCTTCTCTAAACTATCAAAATTCGTAAACAAAGTATCCAAAATCCTCTTGGCAATATGCTCAAGCAAAAAGGATTTATCTTTCATCTCATCACGAACCAACTCATAAGCACGCTGGTAATCAAGAGCATCTTGCAGCTTATCCGATTCAGCAGGTGCCGAACAATCTGTCTCCATCATCAAATCAACCAAAAAACGATTCCCGACAATCCGCTCCTCCTCATAATGCCCATGATAAGAGTAAAATTCCATCTGCTCAATACGAATAACACCCATGCTTAGTAGCCTTAATTTTAAATCCCGAATTTACAAAAACTTCCCCCAACTAACCTATCTTTGCATCCAATATAGGAAAAGCAGTAATCATGACAGATAATACCAACAATAAAGCTGAGGATACAAAATCTCTCAATTTTATAGAACATATTATTGAAGAAGATATCCGCGAAGGGAAACACGAAGGGCGTATCCACACCCGATTCCCACCAGAACCAAACGGATACCTCCATATTGGTCATGCTAAGGCTTTTTGTCTGGATTTCGGACTGGCTGAGCAGTATGGCGGAAAATGTAACCTGCGCTTTGACGATACAAACCCGGCAAGAGAAGATGTGGAGTACGTAGATGCTATCAAAGAGGATATCCAATGGTTGGGATTTGAATGGGAGGATCGGGAGTATTATGCCTCCGACTATTTTGGTGAGCTTTATCATTATGCAGAAAAACTGATTCGAAAAGAGAAAGCATACGTCTGCCATCTCTCAGCAAAAGAAATTAGTGATAATCGTGGAACACCAACTGAACCAGGAAAAGATAGTCCCTACAGAAACCGAAGCGTTGAAGAAAATCTGGAGCTTTTTGCTAAAATGAAAGCCGGAGATTTTCAGGATGATACATGCACCTTAAGAGCAAAAGTGGATATGACATCGCCAAACATGCATATGCGCGATCCAATCTTATATCGTATCAGACACATAGCACATCACCGCACTGGAAATGAGTGGTGCATATATCCTATGTACGACTGGGCCCATGGTCAGAGTGATAGCATTGAAGGTATCACCCACTCTCTTTGTACCTTGGAGTTTGAAGTGCATCGCCCTCTATATGAGTGGTTTATTGCTGAACTTGGTATTTTTCCATCACGACAAATTGAATTTGCCCGCTTAAATCTTAGCTACACAATAATGTCGAAGCGTAAGCTTTTGCAACTAGTTGAAAACGGACAGGTTAGCGGATGGGATGATCCCCGGATGCCTACTCTTTCAGGACTCAGAAGAAGAGGATACACCTCTGATTCTATCAAAAATTTTGTCAACACAATTGGGATTGCCAAACGGAATAATGTTATCGATGTAGCTCTTCTCGAGTTTGCAGTTCGTGAAGATCTGAACAAGAAAGCACCCCGAGTGATGGCTGTTCTGGATCCTATCAAGCTAATTATTGATAATTACCCTGATGATCTGGTTGAAGAGCTGGAAACTATCAATAATCCTGAAGATGAATCTATGGGCGTTCGAACCATGCCCTTCTGCAAGGAAATCTATATAGAACGTAACGATTTCATGGAAGATCCTCCAAAGAAATTTTTCCGCCTGGCTCCCGGACGAGAAGTACGATTGAAATCAGCATATTTTGTCACCGCTCAATCCTTTGAAAAAGACGAAAACGGGAATATCACAGTAGTCCATTGCACTTATGACCCCGACACTAAGAGTGGATCAGCAACCGTTACACGCAAAGTAAAAGGCACCCTCCATTGGGTCTCAGCAAAACACGCCCTGGATGCCGAAGTTCGTCAGTACGACAGACTTTTTATGGATTCTGATCCTGACGGACACAAAGACAAAGATTTCATGGAGTTCCTCAATCCCGACAGCCTGACAATAATAAAAGGCTGCAAAATGGAACCATCCTTAAGTTCAGCCCGATACCCCGATCATTTCCAGTTCCAAAGATTAGGCTACTTCAACTGCGACAAAGACAGCACAGAAACCAACCCGGTATTTAATAGAACAGTACCGCTTCGGGATACCTGGAAGCAGAAGAAATAGAAGGCTCAGGTTTCAAAGCTCAGGGCTCAGGGCTCAAGTGACAGACGGTAAAAAGCCTTGTGCCTTGTGCCTTGTGCCTTGTGCCATGTAATGTTTTCCCCCTATCTTCGTATTACATCCAGAAAAGCATGAATCAAAAACAATTCCTGGCCCTGCTCGAACCTTTGCAGCCGAAACTTTTCGGCTTTGCATACCGGATGCTCCGCAACGAGGAAGGCGCAAAAGATGCCATGCAGGAATTGACATACAGGCTCTGGAAAAGAAGAAAAAAATTGAACACAAACCAAAACATATCAGCCTACTGCTTCCAAATGATGCACAACATCTGCATAGATGATATCAGATATAATAAAGTAAAAGAATTGTCATCCCGGCGAAAGCCGGGAACTGATGGAGAATCACCGGAAGTTGCATTAGATCACCAGGAGTTAATCGCCAACATCCGAAAAGCAGTAGATCAACTGCCAGAAAAACAAAAAGCCATAATCGAGCTGCATGATTTCCAGGAATTCTCACATCAGGAAATCGCAACAATACTAAAAATGGAAGTAAACGCAGTGAGAGTGAACTTATCAAGAGCCCGCAGCAAAATCCAGGCACAATTCAAAAAGGAGGAGATTTATGAATAAGGACGAAATAAATAAGGAATATTGGGATTGGGTTGAGGGGGAGAAGAGGATATCAGAGAGGGCTTATCTCAACTTCCAGAAGCAGAGGTCTAAGAAAGACGTCTTTCGTCATTCGTCTCTCGGAAATACAAGTCAAAAGTTTTCAGTTTTCAGAACTCAGAACTCAGAGCTCAGAGCTTTTTTGACTAGAGTGATTGCTGCTGCTGTTTTGGTTGTTGCTCTTGGTTTGTCTATTTGGCTTAGTAAGGATAAAATTTTCGATTCTTCACCAAAATTCACAGAAGACCAGATCGAATTAGCCTTCGAGCACACCATCAAAATCCTATCACACTACTCACAATCCCTAAACAAAAGCTTCACCCCTTTAAACAATATCAAACTAGAAATCCCGAACGATGACCAATAAAGTATCCCGACAAGGATCATTCTCTGCGGAGATCCTTTACCATCGCACACAAAATCAAAATCATAGCATCATGAAAAAATTACTAGTTCTCTCTCTAATCCTCCTCCTCCCGGTAATAGTTTTAGCACAAAAAAGGCAAAAGTATACCACAATAGTAACTGTAAAAGAATTCTTCGACAAATACTCAGAATATCCAGGATACGAATGCCTCGAAATCAACGAACAAATGTTCAAGCAGTTTCTAAAGACTGACGGTCTTGATCAGGAAATGATCAACTTCTTATCCAGTTTGAGATATATCAGATATCTTGAACATAAGCAATCTCAAAGGATATCTGTTGCTTCACACGAGGCTGGTGCATCAAGTATAAGCCGAAAACGGGGAGGAAATATTGTTTATGTAGATGGTGTTCGTATCCGAGGCACACAATATATTCCAATAGCTGCAAGAGATAGTATCAAAGTTGGCGATAGAAACTTAAGCACAAAAGGTAAGATAGCTGGTCGTAGCACTTTTGCTGTAGCGTCATCTGTTGCTGGAGTTTCATCAAGTAGGTCAAACATACTCTACACAAGAGCAAAAAATGAGATCAATCTGACCTTCTTCACCCAACTCATGAAATCCACCAAGGAAGGCGAAAAACTCCTCTTCATGAAAAGAGATGCCGGACGTGGATACACCGAATACATTCTCTTAACCGGCAACACCATGATAAACATTATGGGTGATATTAACATCAACCATATTAACCAAATTGAAGAAATTCTCGAGGCAGTTGGTGATATTCTGCCCTGAGCCTTGAGCCTTGAGCCCTATTTCACCGGCACTTCCATCTCAAGCCACCTGCTCAGTGTCGCAAAAATCTTCTTTTGTTCCTTCTCAGGAAAAGCAGTAATATGCGACCCATGATAACCGCCTGACTGGATCATAACAAGAGCATCTGCCAGACCAGTAATTTTGGTAACTCCGGTGGCTGTCCAGGTGTCGTACTCACCATAAATGTATAGCATGTTATCGCCCCGATTCTGGACAAAATCATGCATATATTTTAGAGTATTTGGGTTGAAAGTTGTATCTATTCCATAGGGCGTCAGAGTAAAATCCCAGGTGATATCGACAGTATCAGGCAAATATTTCTGGAAAGGTTTCACATCATACCCGTAATATCCCATCTCATTCATGGCCTGATAATAGTGTGGAAGAAATCCTACTATGCCTGGCTCACTGAAGTAAAAGAGAGCATTAACCTGATAAAATGGCTTTAATAATTCCTCCGGATCAGCTTCTTTTCCAGGAAGACTCATAGGCTTGAAAGCGCCATACTGCCACATGGCAAAAGGAAACTCTAATACGGCCAAATCATATCCTCTTTCGATACCCATAGTGAAATTCCATTTTCGCTTCTCAGCCATTTCTTTAATGATTGGCATGATCTGATCCTTTTTTTCAAACATCGCTATCTGATATTCATAAACCTTCTGGCGCTCCTTATCGGTTCCAACACTAGACAGAAAATCATAAATCCTCGGATCAACTTTTCCCTTATTCAACGGAGCCACATACGGAATAGCCACATCGATATCATCAGGATAAATCGCCTTAAACATTATGGCAGTCTGCCCATCCTTACTATGTCCGGTACTGACCCATTTTCCTTCATACAACTTTTTAAAAGTCTGAACAATACGATGATGATCAGTGGCAGCTTGCCAAACGGTAAGATTATCCCAGATAAGAGGATCAGGTACAGATTCACCAAAATACCGGTGCTCAACCCTAATCAGATTGGCCTTTAATAACTGAGCTGGCTCTGCATTACCCAATCCACGTGCCTGGTACCCAGAGGTGCTAAGAACCATTGGTCGATCATAGCCTACATGTCCAATAAACATCCGCTGGGTAAAAGTAAGCCCCGTAGGATAATTGTGATTTACAGGCTGAGTAAACTTGAGCTCATAGGCCTCAGTAAATTGTTTGCCAGATCTGGCAGAACCAATAACTTCAACACCCTCAATGGCCTCAAGAGTTTTCAAAAATTCAGATTTTTCTTCCTGTGCATTAAGCTGAAAACCAGCAATAAGCAATAGAAATAATGAAATGAGTATTCGTTGCTTCATATCGATTTTGGATTTCTATTTTAGTTAATATTTTGCTTGAGGCCCCATCTCTAGCTCTAACTCTCCGCCACTGATTATCTCACTATGGTGCAGGTAGTAGCGATCAAGCATAACCCCATTCAATTTTACGGATTGAATATATACGTTTTCTTTTGAATTATTTATGCTGCGGATCACAAAATGACCACCATCATAATAATCTGTATTCAGCTGTATCTCAATGTAATCAAACACAGGACTCCCGATTTGATAAATGGGATCTTTGGTAGTTCCTCCATCCAATTGAAATAATCCAATTTTCATCAATACCGCAAGTGAACCCATCTGTCCCTGATCTTCATCCCCATTATATCCTGTATATGGATTTAGTCCTGAATACACAGAATCAACAACAGCACGAGACCACTTCTGAGTCAGCCACGGAGCACCCACTGCATTGAAAATAAAGGCCGTTTGCATTGATGGCTGATTACCATAATTGATGGGTATCCGACTAAGCTCTTTTTGTGTTTCCTGATCGTGCGATTTTCCGGCAGTAAATCCAAAAACAGAAGCCTGCTCAAATGATAAATTCAGGCGCTCTATCAGCTTGTCTTTGCCACCCATCAGCTCAGCCAGTCCGTCGTAATCATGCGGAACAAACCAAGTAGCCTGTGCAGCATTACATTCAACAAATCCCTTGGCATGAGCGTAGGGATCAAAAGGCCCAACCCATTGTCCGGATCTGTTACGAGGATGAAAAAAACCCGATTGGGCATCCCATAAGTTTCGATAATTCTGCGAACGACTCATGAAATTCTGATAATCGGCTTCATGTTTGAGCTCCTTTGCTAACTGAGCCAGAGTAAAATCCTGATAAGAATATTCAAGTGTTTGTCCGGCCCCCTGCAAATGAAAAGCCCTCAATTTTTTGGTATAAGGATAAGGGACGTAGCCCAGTTTGATGTAATTTTCTATCCCTCCGCCAACAACTGTACCATGCTCATATCCAGCCTTTCCCATTAATCCACCCGGCATGTGATTCTTCTTAAGTCCCTCATAAGCCAGGTCAACATCCCAATCACGAATCCCCTTCATATACGCACTCACAAAGAATGGAGTACTTGACGCCCCTGTCATCACATAAGTATAATTTCCTCCGGATGGACCTCTTGGGATTAATCCCCCATCCCGATAGTATTGCAAAAAGGACTGACAAAATTCGGATGTGATTTCAGGATAGGCCAAGGACCAAAGAGTATTGAGAGTCCATTGAGCTCCCCAGAATGCATCTGAGTTATAATGGTTGTGTTTGGGATCTCCATCTTCATCTACCGGAAGTTTACGGTTTTTCTTTTTGCCCGAAGTGTAATCAGCATATTTACCATCCACATCATTTATAATCCGCCGCCCTAATAAACTATGCCACAGGTCAGTATAAAAACGACGCTGATCATCCAAGCTTCCTCCTTCAATTTTAATTCCTGATAACAGTTCATTCCATTCCTCCTTAGATTCAGTTACCACCGCATCAAAATCCCAATCCGATAGTTCTGTATCCAAATTCTTCTTTGCCTGCTTAATACTCACATAACTAATGCCCACCTTCATCAGTATCTGAGAACCGCTCTCCTCGGTAAAGGTTAGGATAGCTCCCGGATTCATACCCTTGGCTTTCCTGACTTCCTTCATCGATTTCAGTCCTCTCCAGCCATCCATCTTCAGTATCTCTCCATCCAGCCGGATATAAAAATAGACCTTCACCTGATGTGGACGACGAATGGTACGATCATTCACCACATATCCTTTCAGCTCATGCTTATTTACCTTTCTTATGCAGGCCTTAGCCATTTTTGAAGGACCAAGATTATCGCTGAGATTAATAACAATTTTTGGTTCTGCACCTTCGGGATATGTATAGCGATGAAAACCAACCCTCTGAGTAGAAGTTAGTTCTACTTCAATACCAAACCTATCAAGAATCACACTATGGTATCCCGGTGTTACTTTCTCAGTATCGTGACTAAAATTTGAACGTAAGTTGCGTTTAATATGATTGATTGACTTATCACTAACTACTGGCATTACAGAAATACCAGCCATCTGCCAGGCATGAATATGGCTAAAACCCTTAATCTCCTCCGTGCCATAAACATAGCCACTATTCCAGGCTCCATCCAACTCAGTATCAGGTGATAGATTCACCATCCCGAAAGGACGAGAAGCAGAACTAAAGAAAATCCACCGCGAATTCGCGGCATCCAGCTGGGGATAGACCAGATCGACAGGTCTTGACTGGGCTAAGACCGAAGACCAAAAGCCTGCCCCAGACCCAATCAGGGGACCGAAGACCAAAATTAGAGATAAGACTGAAAACTTCATACGATCAAAACGTTATCCTAAGATAGTAATTGCCTTCTGAATTCTGTTGATCACTTCCTCTTTCCCCAAAACCTCCATAATATCAAAAACGCCAGGTCCCTTAGGAGCCCCAACCAAAGACAAACGCAAAGGATTCATAACCAAGCCCATCCCAATATCCTCCTCAGTAATCCAAGCCTTAATACCATCTTCATAATCCTGAGCCTTGAGCCCTGAGCCTTCAACTTCCCGAATAATCTCAATAATCTTCCCCATCCTCTCCCCCGTCGCCTCTTTCCAAGCCTTCTTCACCATCTTAGCATCATATACAGTAGGCGCCTCAAAAAAGAAATAAGACTGATCCCAAAAATCAGTTAGAAAATTCATCCGCTCCTTAACCAAACCAACAACTTGTTTCATTTTACTTTGACTCTCAAGTCCCGAGTCCCCAAATCCCTGTATCCTCGAGTCCCCGAATCCCTGAGACACTAACAACCACCCCAATACTGCATCACCCAACTTCTGAATATAAGCATGATTCAGGCTCTTTGATTTCTCCGGATCAAAGCGACTACCAGACTTTCCAACTCTCTCAAGGCTGAAAGCTTTGATCAATTGTTTCATTGAGAATATTTCTTGCTCAGTTCCCGGATTCCATCCCAAAAGAGCCAGCATATTAACAAAAGCCTCAGGCAAATACCCTGCTTCACGATATCCGGAAGCTTCATCGCCGGTTTCCTGATTCTTCCAATTGATCGGAAATACCGGAAATCCCAATTTATCTCCATCTCGTTTACTCAATTTACCTTTACCTACAGGCTTCATTATCAAGGGCAAATGCGCAAACTCAGGCTGAGTATCTGTCCATCCAAAAGCCTTATAAAGCATCACATGCAGCGGCATAGAAGGCAACCATTCCTCACCACGAATCACGTGCGAAATCTTCATCAAATGATCATCAACCACATTGGCCAAATGATAAGTAGGCATGCCATCAGACTTAAACAGCACCTTATCATCAAGCGCAGCAGTATTCACCCGAACCTCACCACGAATAAGATCCTGCATCACAATCTCCTCATCCAAAGGAAACATAAACCGAACAACATAAGGCACCCCCTCATCCATTAACTGCTCCACTTCCTTGGCCGGCATGCTCAATGAGTTTTTCAAATATTTTCTAGTGCCTGTATCGTAAGAAAACTTCCAGGTCTTAAGTCTTTCGTCTTCGGTCAAATTTTGGTCTTCGGTCTTCGGTCTTAGGTCTTTTTCTCTCCAAGCATTCAGTTCCTCCGCAGTATCAAAAGCATAATAAGCCCACCCATTCTCAATCAAACGATCAGCATATTCCTTATAAATTTCCTTCCGCTCAGACTGTCGATAAGGACCATACTCACCACCTTCTTTAACACCCTCATCAATCTTTATCCCACTCCAGGCCAAAGACTCCATGATATACTCCTCAGCACCAGCAACATACCTATTCTGATCAGTATCCTCAATCCGGAGGATCATCGTACCACCATGCTTCTTAGCAAAGAGGTAATTAAACAAAGCTGTTCTAACACCACCCATGTGGAGGGGGCCTGTGGGTGATGGGGCGAAACGGACTCTTGTGGACATATGAATATTTTTTTTTGCAAAAATACTCTTTTAAGACCTAAGACCGAAGACCCAAGACCAAAATTTGACCGAAGACGAAAGACTTAAGACTTAAGACTGAAAAAGATCACGATTATTTTCCATTTCACTCGACTTTATTCATCTATACTAATAAACTCTATGCAATATGAATGATTTACAAAACAGATTGGTCGAATTCGCGGTTAGGATTTTTGAATCCCTTAAACCGCTCATGAATGATCAATTTATTGAGCCAGTTATTAAGCAGATAATAAAATCTTCGACCTCCGTTGGTGCAAACTATTCTGAGTCACAAGCATCTAGTTCCTACCGTGATTTCTTAAATAAAATAAAGATCGCTCAAAAAGAATTGAAGGAAACAGAATATTGGATTAAATATTTGTCAAAAATAAAAACAGGAAAGATTGAAACAGAAAAAATTGAATGTGAAATAATCGAACTAAAACGAATATTTAGTACAATCGCGAAAAAAGCTGACTTAAAACTTAAGAGCCAAAACTTAAGACCAAAGACCTAAGACCTAAGACCAAACTAGACTTAAGTCTTAAGACTGAAGAGACAAGTCAAGAAATAAGACAGTGTCATTTATTCTGTATTAACTTCGTTCTTTAGTCTTTATTCTTTGGTCTAATTTAGGTCTTGGGTCTTAGGTCTTAGGTCTTAAACCCGTAAAAAGATCTTCTTCTTATACAAAAAGTACAAGAAAAGCCACTCTGCCAAAATAACGCCACCCAAGTAGATTACTCTTCCATAGTCGCCTGAGATTTCTGATATCCCTCCCAGAAAGAATTGAGAAGTATGATAAAAATCGATTATCCGCATTCCCAGATAAATGGTAATGGAATTGAGTCCGATTACCCGGAAGAAGAAAGCCCATTTTTGAATTTTCCAAATATCGATTACCAAGTAAAACAGTGCAAGTAGCAGAAAGCTGATTCCACCTGCCAATAGATTAAAGGTGGTGGTCCAGGCAGCTTTAATCACAGGATAAAAAGGTTGTAGAATTAATGCCAGTACAATACCTGTCACACCTGCAATAGCAAGGTAGAGCACCTTTTTATACTCTCCCCAGGATTTATTTCTCAGAATTTCACCCGCCAGCACCCCCATCAGGGTGATCCCGGCAGCAGAAACAATGCACAACAGGCCTTCAGGATCAAAAACTTTTCCGTGTAACCTTCCGGGTAAAAGCATCTGATCAATATAACTATTAATACTTCCTTCAGGAGTAAGAACGCCGGCCCCGAACCCAGGAACCGGAATAAACAACTGGAGAATAGCAATTCCCAACAACATTCCGGCCAACCACATCAATCTGAATTTGAAATTTCGGGTATAGATAACTATCAATCCTGCAATAAGATATGCCAGTCCTATTTGTCCTAATACACTCGCAAAGCGAAAACCAGGATCACCAAACTGCAATTTGAATATTCCATTATAGACGAAGCCCAGAAAAACCAGAATCACACCCCGCTTAATAATCTTCATAACCAGGCTCGATTTTGATTGTCCCTTTTTGAGCTTACTTAAAATGGCATAAGGAATAGCAACACCCGCAATAAACATGAACAGAGGGAAGATCAAATCCCAGGCTCTGAAGCCATCCCATTTTACATGATGTAATTGTTTCGACACTCCCTCCAGCCATCCCCATCCGGTAGCATCAATCAGAGCCGTAAAAAAGGCACCGCCACCAATAATCCAGAACATATCGAAGCCACGAAGGGCATCGAGAGAGAGGAGGCGAGTTGCAGGAGTTTTATTTGACATAGTAATTATGGTTGGTTAAGCTGTGTAAATTAGTGAATAAATTTCTTTTTTTTGAGTATCATTACATAACAAGAAGTCAAAATTGTCCCCCAAAACTATTGTACTGATAACCAGAAACTTAACCCGCGTCCTGTCAGGTCTATAATCCTGACAGGTCTGGAAGAAAGGAAACACAAATGAAAACCAAACTAAACCAACTATCAATCCTTTCCCTTATCCTGTCCATCTCCCTGTCATGCACCCAAAAACAAGATCAGATATCCGGACCAATCTTCATCGACCTGGATGAACTGCCAGCCAGGCAAATTGATATAAGCAGTTATCTCAACGATATCCGTGTTATCCCGCTGGAAACCACTCCGGAAAACATGTTGGGTACATTCTCTCTCCTCGACCAGGATGATTCAAACATTTTCTATCTCAGTAGGGAAGATCAGGCCATTTCTCATTTCTCATCGAAAGGGAAATATATAAATAAGTTCTGCCACAAGGGTAAAGGGCCCGGAGAATACAATAGGATTAAGAATATGCATCTGGTTCCCGGATCAGAGAGCATCCTCATTTCCGATGACCGGCAAAAGAAAATGATTCAATATAACTTTGCAGGCAATTTCATAAATGAGTTTACATTACCAAATTCCACCGGTCATTTTGTCGTTTTAAACAACAATCTGATCGCTCTGTATCTCAGTAAAATGAGCGGTTTCACAAGTGTAGACACAAAACACGACCTCATCTTTATGGATTTGGGAGGAAACATTGTTGCCAAACAATTTCCACACAATACCCGGTTGCACTTTGCTTTTGGTGCACCCTTCACACGGCCTGATCCTGATGGAACATTTTACTACAGTATGCAATTCGACTTCAACCTATACAGTCTGAAGGACACCAGTCGGCCCCAAATAGCATTCAGCCTTGACTATGGTAATCATGCAGCAAGCATTGACGATCTTAGCGGACCAGGTATAGAAGACCTCGGTGCACTTAACAAACAAGGCAAAAAGTCTTACATGGATCATCCGATAAACACCAAGAAAGATTTAGCTTTGATAAATTACAAAGACCGTAAAACCAGTATGATGCTAATAAATAAAAAAACACAGCAACTCAGGCTCTTCGGAACAGACTCCCTCAGAAACCTGGGCTATTTACACAGCTTCCCCATTCATATCCCAAGAGATTCATATAAAGAAAATTTCATAGTTATTCATGATGCCGTTGATCTGTATACAATAATTCAATCATTGTCTTCTGAACAAAAGAATAAACTCAATAAACGAATCAAAGGCTTCGACCAAATCTTAAACATAAAAGAAGACGATAACCCGGTATTGGTTTATTACAATTTCAAAAGCTTCTGAAAACAAAAAACTGAGCTCTTCCGAATGACGAATGACGAAAGACGAAAGACGAAATTAAACCAAGTGAATCATGAAAACCTACCTAATCCTTACTTTCTATTTTCTACTGCTTCTCTCGGCTTGTAGCCAAACTCAAAAATCAGCCTCAATAGATGAAGTAATCCCAATCAATCTGCATGAATCCGTCAATCCCCCATCCTCGGCTGAAGAATGGATAAACGAAATTACGTTCATACCGTTGGAAACTAATGAAGATTGCTTTCTTGCTTCAAGAACAAAATACGACATGTCAGAAAATCATATTGTGGCTAGCTCAAACAATACAGTTCATATATTCGATCGACAAGGAAATCACATTAATTCATTCAAAAGAGAAGGTAAAGGACCGGGTGAATATGTCCGGATTTATGAAATCAGGCTAATGCCCGAAACAGAAGAGCTTATGATTTCAGATCCAAATGGCCGAAAAATCCTGGTTTACGACTTCAATGGAAAGACAACTATTGAGATTCCGGTAAAATTCATGATGATGGATGTTGTACCCGTAAGCTCCACAGAATTCGCCTGCTATATGGGTAGAATGAACCGGGCCTATGTTCAGGACTCCAGTCTGTTTGAAATGGTAATAATCAACAGTAAAGGAGAAAAGATTGAACAGTATAAGCCATTCAAATATGCCTTCCCTTCAGGAGTTACCGCAACAGATTTTACAGGACCTGCTAATCCCGGGGAATACTATATCAACCTGGCCTATGCATATGATATATACCAGGTTGGTCCGGAAAACCATTTCGAAAAGAAATATAGCTTCGATTATTTGGATCATTCCATCGATACAACCAAATTAAGTGACGAAAGCTTCATGAAATCAAGTGATGCTGATAGCAATTTGGACGGTTTTTGTGATTTGGATCACCTCGTTGTAAATGCCAACACAATCTTGTTTTGGGCTCCAAATATTGATTCAAAAGAATGGGGATATAGGATGATTAACCGGAAAACCGGAAACCAAAAATCAATTTTCTGGAATAAAAATCAAAACATTGGAGAATACCATGGTATCCCAATAAGTTTTGGACCAAACGCCTCAGGAGAATATTTCTACCACAGAAAAGACGCAATTGATATGCTGGAAACAATCGAGGCTCTGACAGAAGTCCAAAAAGATGCCTTATCAAAATCAAAAGGCTTCAATAAACTAAAAAACTTAAAAGAAGACGACAACCCAGTGTTAGTACTTTACAAAGTAAAAGACTTCTAAAGGTTAAAGTAAGGGCGAATAGCCGTCGCCCCATACCAAACAAAACAAAAAATGAGAACACTAATACTTGTCATTCTATCCTTCCTTCTGCTATTCACTAATTCTTGTATTTCAACAGAAAAGTCAAGCTTACATGACAAAACCTACATCGTTGACCTATCCACTGTTCCAGATATTCTGTTAAATCTGGATGATATCATCACTGATGTTTCCATTGTGCCTCTGGAAACCACTGATAAAAGTCTCATCAGTTATGTTGCACAAGTGGATCAAATCGATGATTACCTAATTATCATCGAAAGGACCAACCAGCGAATAAAGGCTTTCAACATAGACGGTAGCTTTAGTCACTTCATAGGCAATATTGGCAAAGGTCCGGGGGAATATATTTATCCTTTTGGATTTTCAATTCTAAGACCTGAAAAGGAGATTCTGGTTTATGATACCAGACGAAACGTTGCAATTCATTATCATTTGGATGGCTCATTATCAAAGGAATTTAAAGTTAAAGCCTTCGGACATATCTTTGGTAAAATCAACGACACTCTGTACGGAATGCACGGGGGCCGTATGGGTTACATCGGAGTTATCGACCAACATTTTGAACTTTGGCTGGTCAATAAATATGGAGAAGTAACTGATAGTCTTTTCCATTACATGGATGCTCTAGGAACGGATATGGTTGCAGGATTTATTCCGAGTCATCACAAAAATTTTGTCTACTACTCCAAAATGGGTGACTATTCTATCTACCAAATAGCTGGTGATACGGTGGAAATTTTGTACCGATTCGATTTTGGAGAAGACAACCTTGACAGCGCCAAATATCTGAGTAATGAATACATTGAAGAGTTTTTCCAATTGGAGGATAAAATCCTGAGTCTCCGAAACATCACTAATACAAAAATGGATATCTCCATTTCAGCAGACTTCAGTTTTATCCCTAAGGCCCTCATTATCATCAACCACCAATCAAAAAACAAACTGATTTTACCTGCTGACTCAACAGGGATCGGCCTGTATCATCAAATGCCCATCCCACTACCCCAATGGGCTGATGAAGAGTATCGGTACTCAAGCATTGAAGCTTACAGATGGGTAAGCTACCTGAATGGCCTTAGCGCATCAGACAAAAAAAAATTGCGCACTAAAATCCCAGGCTTCAGGCAATCCGAACAAATAACGGAAGAAGACAATCCAATACTTATCAGATATAAATTTGTGAAGTTTTAAGCCGAGACTATCTACGCAACTTTTTAAACTAGCACCTAATACCCAATACCTAAAAAAACAGAAATCTTGTCCCTGTAAAGAAATGGATCTGAGCTCTTCCGAAAGACGAATGACGAATGACAAACGACGAAAAACTATTGACTATTGACTGAACTAAATCAACCCCATCTCAAACTTCTTCCTTATAACTTGAATCATATCCCTTGTCATCTTATCCAGATCAAACTCAGGATTCCACCCCCACTCTTCACGAGCACAACTATCGTCCATCTTGTTCGGCCATGAATTTGCAATACGCATCTTCACCGGATCAGGCTGATACTCCATCTTGAAGTCAGGAATATGCTTCCTGATCTCAGCATAAAGTATCTCAGGATCAAAACTCATCGATGTAACATTGAAGGCATTGCGATGCTTTAGCTTCTTGGGATCAGCTTCCATCACATTGATGGCTGCCTTGATCGCATCAGGCATATACATCATATCCAAAAAGGTGCCGGCCTCTAAGGGACAAACAAAATGCTTGGTTTTAACAGCAGCATAAAAAATTTCAACGGCATAATCGGTAGTCCCTCCTCCAGGTAGAGTTCCGTTGGAAATGATTCCGGGAAAACGAACTCCCCTCGCATCTACATCAAAACGCTGGGCATAATAATCACACAACATTTCACCGCTTACCTTAGTTACCCCGTACATGGAAACCGGACGCTGAATGGTATCCTGGGGAGTATTATCTAAAGGAGTACTCGGACCAAAAGCTCCGATGGAACTTGGAAAGAAAACGGCACACTTTTGCTCACGGGCCACTTCAAGAATATTGTATAATCCATTAACTCCAATATCCCAGGCTAACTGAGGCTTGGCCTCACCAACGGCAGAAAGAACAGCAGCTAGATGGTAGATAGTGTCAATATTGTACTTTTTCACCAACCCGGCAATCTCTTTAGCATTTGTGACATCAGCCACCTCTACAGGTCCTGTTTCAAATAAAGCACCCTCAGTAATTTCACGTTTATCACTTGCCACAACATGAGAGCCTCCTAAGCGGCTACGCAGTTCTAGGGTAAGCTCTGATCCAATTTGTCCTCCGGAACCCGTTATCAGTATATTTTTCATGCTATTTTTCTTGTGTTTAGATTTACAATCTTCAAAGGTCAAAACAAAGTTATACTTTCAGACAAACTTCCCAATTTCTAAATCCATATATATTGACAAAAATCATTAAAAAATATAGAGGATAAAACTCCCTCTTTCAGACCAAAATGATACTTTTGAGGGCTGAAAATGAAAATCGGAGGAGATATGTACAAAAGATTTAAATCACACTTACAAAGCCAGCTAAACGACATTGAGTCAGCAGGCTTATATAAAAACGAACGGACTTTGATCAGTCCGCAAGGTCCTGAAATAACCACCAGCGATGGAAAAAAAGTACTGAATTTTTGTGCCAATAATTACCTGGGCTTATCAAATAGTCCTGAATTGAAGGAGGTAGTCAGGAAAACCCTCGACTCACATGGCTACGGGATGTCGTCTGTCCGCTTTATCTGTGGAACAACTGATATTCACAAAGAACTTGAGCAAAGAATATCCGATTTCTTTGGAACCGAAGATACCATTCTGTATGCAGCTGCCTTCGATGCTAACGGAGGAGTTTTTGAGCCTTTGCTCACTAATGAGGATGCAATAATTTCTGACTCTCTTAACCATGCCTCTATAATCGACGGCGTACGTCTGTGTAAGGCAAAACGCTTCCGTTACACCAATGCCGACCTGGAAGACCTTGAAGATCAGCTTATCCAGGCACAACCACAGCGATTCAGGATTATTGTAACCGACGGTGTATTCTCAATGGATGGTAATGTGGCACCACTTGACAAAATCATGGAGCTGGCAGAAAAATATGATGCTATGGTGATGGTTGATGAATCTCATTCAGCTGGTGTGATCGGTGAAACCGGAAGAGGAACAACTGAGCACTTCAACCTTCTGGGTAAGGTGGAAATCATTTCTGGTACACTTGGAAAAGCTTTTGGTGGCGCCATCGGTGGATTTACTACCGGCAAAAAAGAAATTATCGATATGCTACGCCAGCGTTCTCGCCCCTACCTATTCTCTAATTCCATTCCGCCAATGGTTGCAGCAGCCGGTGTTGAGGTAATGAAAATGATGGAGGCGGGTACTGACAGACTTGCAACCCTGCGAGAAAACACCCGGTATTTTACCGATAAGATGATTGAAAACGGCTTCGATATCAAGCCCACCCAATCTGCCATCTGCGCAGTAATGCTCTATGATGCAAAAGTAGCCCAGGAAATGGCCGCACGTCTATTAGAAGAAGGCATTTACGTCATAGGCTTCTACTTCCCGGTAGTCCCCCAAGGAGAAGCCCGCATAAGAGTCCAAATAAGCGCCGCTCATAAAAAAGAACACCTCGACAAAGCAATAGAAGCCTTCCAGAAGGTCGCAAACGACATGAAATAAATCCCTTTTTTTTATCCCAAAACTTGATATCTTTATTGGTTTCCTACTAATCAATAAATGTATCATATATGTCAAATATCGGATCCTACGACGAACGCGTCAAAAACTTCAGCTGGTCATTAGCAGAACAGGAGTTAGAATACAAAAAAGGCGATGTAATTAACATCGGCTGGTACTGCTCAGACCGGATTTGTGACAAAGGGATGGCTGATAAAACAGCCATGATCTGGGAAGGCCGGACAAAAGAAAACTTAAAAACATTCACATTTAACGATATCCGGCTCTATAGTAATACTATCGGAGACTTTCTTCGCAAGCAGGGAATCGTAGACAACGATCGTGTGTGTCTGTTTATGGATAAAGCCCCAGAGCTATATATCGGCTTCTTAGGAATCCTCAAAATCGGAGCAGTAGCCCAACCTCTCTTTTCGGCTTTTGGCGACGAATCACTTTTCGTCAGACTCGATAATGCTGGAACCAAAGCAATTATCACCCAGAAAAAACATGCTGGAAAAGTCCAGAAGATCCTCGACAGACTACCTCATCTTGAGCATATTATTATTATTGATTACGACGGAAAGAAACCCCTGCGTGAAAAGGAAATTGCCTTTTCAATGCTGGAGGCAGAGCCCGTTGAGAAGTTCGATATCTTTCCAACTAAAGCCGAATCACACTCACTATTGCACTATACATCAGGCACCACTGGTCAGCCCAAAGGCGTTAAACACGTTCATTATTCCCTGATCTCTCAATACCTGACCACCAAATGGGTTCTTGACCTGCAACCCGATGATATTTACTGGTGCACCGCTGATCCGGGTTGGGTTACTGGTACTTCTTATGGAATAATCGGTCCCTGGAGCCTTGGCATAACACTTTGTGTAATGGATTCAGGGTTCTCGGCCGAGGCTTGGTATGCTTTTATGGACAGACATAAAGTTACCATGTGGTACTCTGCCCCAACTGCCATCAGATCACTCATGAAAGCTGGTGATGATATTATCAAAAACCACAATTTGTCAAGCTTGCGACATCTGGCATCAGTTGGTGAGCCACTAAACGCCGAAGCTGTAATCTGGTCGGAAAAAGTATTCGGAAAGCCTTTCTTCGATACATACTGGCAAACAGAAACCGGATCTATGATGATCACTAACTACCCTGGCATGAAGGTTAAGCCAGGATCAATGGGCAAAGCCTTCCCCGGACTTACTGTTGCCCTACTAGATGACAAAACTTTTGAACCCATAACAGAACCCAATAAATCAGGCTTGATCGCTTTCAAACCAGATTGGCCAGCATGTATGCGTACTTATTGGAATAATGAAGAGACTTTCCAAAAGAAATTCAAAGATGGATGGTATCTTTCAGGAGATAAATCCACGATCGATAAGGATGGATACTTTTGGTTTATTGGTCGGGATGACGATGTGATAAATACAGGGGGACACCTGGTTAGTCCGTTTGAAGTAGAATCAGCCCTTCTTGAACACGAAGCAGTAGCAGAATCTGCCGTTGTTGCTAAACCAGATGAAGTAAACATGGAGGTGGTAAAAGCTTTTGTCACGCTTAATCCAGGATTCGAAGCCAGCGACATGCTTGAGCTCAAAATCATGAACTTCATCCGCAAGAAACTTTCTCCCCTGGCCATGCCTCAGGAGATCGAATACATGGATAAACTACCGAAAACAAGAAGTGGAAAAATCATGCGCCGCCTGCTGCACGCAAAAGAATGGGGCGAAGAAATCGGCGACACTTCAACATTGGAAGATGATTAAGGAATAATATTTAATAGCAAATAATTAAATCCACCCCAACCCCTCCTTAAGATTAAGGAGGGGCTAAAAACAATAATAAAATGGCAAACACAGAAGAAATGAAAGAAGCTATCCTTGAGTATGTAATCGAAGAATATGCTGAGGACGATGACGATGTAACTTATGACACTCCCCTGATAACAGGCGGACTGGTAGACAGCTTCTCAATGGTATCCTTAAAACGCTTCCTGGAAGTAAAGTACAAAATCTCCATCCCCGACGAAAAAGCTACACCAGAAGCTTTCGACAACGTAAACATAATAGTAGAATTAGTAAAAGAGTTCATATAAAACCAAACCCAAATGAGCTTCAGCAATAAAACCAGAAACATCTACAAAGACCAGCTAGCTGCCATAGAAGGAGCCGGCCTCTTTAAAAAAGAACGCTTCATCCACTCAACACAACAAGCTGATATTGAGGTGGAATACCCTAGTGGTAGTGAAGTCAAAAAGGCTATAAATATCTGCGCCAATAATTATCTCGGACTATCATCTCATCCCGATGTGGTGAAGGCTGCACATGAAGGCCTTGACACCAGAGGATACGGGATGTCGTCGGTTCGCTTCATCTGCGGAACACAGGATATTCATCGTGAGCTTGAGCACAAAATGTCTGATTTTCTTGGCACTGAAGAGACTATCCTGTTTCCATCCTGTATGGATGCTAATGCAGGTGTTTTTGAGGCCATCCTGACAAGCGATGATGTAATTATCTCTGACCGACTGGTGCATGCTTCTCTGGTTGACGGAATCCGTCTATCGCCAGCTATGCACGACACTTTCAAGCACTCCAACATGAAGCACCTCGAAAAGAAGCTTCAACTCCATGCTGATAAGCGAATTAAACTAGTGGTAAACGACGGAGTCTATTCCATGGATGGAGATATGGCAAAGGTTGATGAGCTGGTAGCCCTCTGTGAAAAATACGATGCCGTTCTGCTGATTGATGAGTCTCACTCCTCTGGATTTATTGGGAAAACCGGGAGAGGAACCCATGAGCATTACGAGCAGATGGGTAAAATAGACATTATCACTACTACCTTCGGAAAAGCACTTGGTGGAGCATCAGGTGGATGTGTATCAGGTAGAAAAGAAATAGTGGAAATGTGTCGCCAAAAAGCACGTCCCTATCTGTTCTCCAACACCATGGCCCCGGTAATCGTTGCAGGTGCTTTGAAAGTTCTGGATATTCTCTCTGAAAGCACAGAAAGAAGAGATAAGCTTGAAAGCAATTCAGCATACTGGCGCAAAGGTCTTACCGAAGCCGGTTTTGTTCTGAAAGATGGAAATACTCCAATTGTTCCGGTAATGCTCTTCAATGCAAAGCTGGCGCAGGATGTCTCTACAGATCTATTCGAGCTGGGCGTTTATGCCATCGGATTCTTCTTCCCTGTAGTTCCAAACGGACAAGCAAGGATCAGAACCCAAATCTCTGCCGGACACGAAATCCACCATCTTGATAAAGCCCTCGAAGCTTTCATCAAGGTTGGAAAGAAGTACGATATACTTGGAAAGACGAAGGAGGAGATTATTGCGGCATATGGGATATAAAGAAAAGACAGTTTCTTGTTTCTTGACTTGTTTCTTCAGTCTTAAGACTTAAGTCTGATTTCGGTCTTAGGTCTTCGGTCTTGGGTCTTCGGTTTCCAGTATAGCCACTGCGTTTGCCCAATCCTTTACGTGAGAAATAGATAAGTGAATGTGGGTAATGCCCCGGGATTCAGCAAATTCTTTTGCTTTACCGCTTAGCCTGATCAGGGGCTTATTGAGTTCATCATGATACACTTCGATCTGGCTAAATCCGATTCCTTTGATAAAGCCTGTACCCATGGCTTTTACAAACGCTTCTTTAGCTGAAAACCTTGCTGCATAAAATGGTGCTGAATCACGATGCGAATCACAATATTCAATCTCTGCAGGCGTCCACACCCTATGCTTAAAAGCATCACCCTTCGAAATAAACTTACGAACCCGATCAACCTCAATAATATCAGTTCCTACTCCATAAATCATAGGTTCTTCCCTAGCCACATTTACTATGTCCACACTTAGTACAAATCAAACAGCCCTCTTGATATTGTAAATTATCATCCCCGCACTCCTCACAGACCTCTCCATGTGCAGCCTTAGTACCGTCAGTAATATATTTCTTGAGAGCTCTTGCAACACCAGACTTCCAACTGTTAATATGCTCACTATCAAGACTAAGAGAATCAATTAGTGTTACTACATAAGGTATTGGCATACCATGACGAATGACACCAGAGATCAATTTGGCATAATTCCAGAATTCTTTGTCGAACATAAAGGATAAGCCACCAACAGTACAAGGATTGCCATATTTATCAGTATACTGAAAATCATAGCGAGAATTTCCATCTGCATTTCTCACCTTGATAATCTTACCTTGAGTAATCGATTTGGGAACCAACAACACATCTTCTTCTACTTTTCCGGTGAAAATCTCATACGGTCGTCCATCCATCATCCCCACAAAAGCAATCCAGTCTTCATTAGTATTTTTAAACCTAAGCAATTCAGCATCCAAAATACTTGGTCGCTTAGCCGCTTCAGAGCGTACTTTCTTGCTCGTTGACTTACCGGTAAGTAATACTCCCTCACGAGAACCATCACGATACACAGTAATACCCTTGCATCCACTTTCCCAAGCAGTTTTATAAACGTCAGAAACTACATTCTCAGCAATATCCTCTGGCAGGTTTACTGTTACAGAAATAGAATGATCAACCCACTTCTGAATATGACCCTGCATTCTGACCTTTGCAAGCCAATCAATGTCATTTGAAGTAGATTTATAATAAGGTGATTTTTTAACCAGTTTATCTATTTGCTCTTCACTATAGTCCTGTACAGCATCTGCATCATAACCATGAATCCTTAACCAGTCGATGAATTTATGGTGAAACACATTGTATTCTTCCCATGAATCTCCAAGCTCATCCACAAAAGATACTGTAGACTTCGAATCATTAGGGTTAACCTTTCTGCGGCGACGGTATACCGGAAGAAAAACCGGCTCTATACCACTTGTCGTCTGTGTCATCAAACTGGTAGAACCTGTTGGCGCTATGGTTAACAATGCCAGATTTCTTCGGCCATATCTTGTCATATCCTTGTATAACTCAGGATCAGCTTCCCTGATTCTGGCAACAAAAGGATTATCTACCTCACGAGAAGAATCATACATCACAAATGCTCCACGGTCTTTGGCCAGGTTTACAGAAGAACGATAAGCCTCAACTGCCATAACCTTATGCACCTCTGTGGAAAAGTCAATAGCATTATCACTTCCATATCGTAGTCCGAGAGCTGCCAACATATCTCCCTCAGCTGTTATACCAATACCTGTTCTGCGACCTTCTTCAGCCTTTTTGCGAATATTATCCCAAAGCTTCAACTCAACCCGCTTAACATCGTAATCTTCAGGATCTGAGGATATCTTCGAATGGATAGCATCGATCTTCTCAAGCTCAAGATCAATAATGTCATCCATGATTCTCTGAGCTAAATGAACATGCTTCTTGAACTTCTCAAAGTTAAAATTAGCCTCTTTAGTAAAGGGCTCATCAACATAAGAGAACAGATTGATCGCTAATAAACGACAAGAGTCATACGGACAAAGAGGAATCTCACCACAAGGGTTAGTTGAAACAGTTTTATAACCAAGATCTGCATAACAGTCAGGAACAGATTCACGAATTACTGTATCCCAAAAAAGTATACCAGGCTCTGCAGATTGCCATGCATTGTGTACAATCTTTTTCCAAAGCTGAACAGCATCTGCCTCTTGTGTTATTTTTGGAGTATCAGAATCAACCGGGAATTGCTGCAAAAACGACTCTTTATTGATCACAGCCCTCATAAAATCATCCGTCAGCTTAACAGATACATTCGCTCCTGTTACTCTGCCTTTTTCATTTTTGGCATCTATAAAACTCTCTGCATTCGGATGCTTAATTGAAATACTCAACATCAACGCCCCTCTACGACCATCCTGAGCAACCTCACGTGTTGAATTAGAATATCTCTCCATAAATGGAACCACACCTGTTGATGTTAAAGCGGAATTTTTAACCGGACTAGCAGACGGACGGATATGCGATAGGTCATGTCCAACTCCACCTCTTCTTTTCATCAACTGTACCTGCTCCTGATCAACCTTCATGATGCCACCGTATGAATCTGAGGGACCATCATTACCAATCACAAAACAATTTGACAGAGATGCTATCTGATAAGGATTGCCAATACCAGTCATCGGACCACCCTGAGGCACGATGTACTTAAAACGATCAAGTACTTCGAAAATATCATCCTCGCTCATTGGATTTACATAACGCTTCTCAACTCTGGCAATTTCACTCGCAAGACGGTGGTGCATTTCCTCAGGATTGCACTCATATATGTTACCTGCTGAATCTTTCAGTGCATATTTATTCACCCATACAGTGGCAGCTAATTCATCTCCCCCAAAATACTCTTTAGAGGCGGCTACTGCCTCATTAAAGCTGTATGTTTTCTTTTCAATACCGGTTTTTAGTGACATCTCTTCTATATACATGCGGCCAAGTAACTCATTTTAATACGATTAGACAAAGGTCGGAAGCCCCAAAGGGAAATAACTACCGATACCAAATTTACATTCTCAGAACAGATTCTGAAAGCCCATTTTATTAACATAAATTCCGGAAAGGGAGTGAGGTGTTTGGTAAACAGATTTTTAGATCGTTGATATCCACTTATCAACAGCTACATGTTAAACGTTTTCCATTAAACGACTAGCTATTAGGCCAGTAGCCCCCTTTGAGTTTTCAACATACCCTCGGGATACCGCACCATCATTAGAAAGTTTTTTATTGTCATACATATATTTTAAGACAATTTCTTCAAATTCTTCACTCGAAGTAATAGTCTTTGATCCTCCAATTCTCACAAGCTCTTTTGCCTCGGTAAATTTGCTGAAATCAGGACCAAAAATCACCGGAATCCCATACGCAGCAGGCTCCAGAACATTATGGAGTCCACGTCCAAACCCTCCCCCAATGAATGCAAGATCTGCATATTTATAAAGCCGGCTGAGTAAGCCAATCTGATCAATTAATAATACCGAATAAACTGCTTGATTACCTGAGCTATTAATCCATTCACTATACCTGATAAGTCGATCAGAAAATTGAATTTCTATCCTTTTCAAGTGTTCCTCACCAATATCATGAGGCGCCAAAATGATTTTTAAAGCTCTTTCAGATTGCTTCTCATCCAATCTTCTCAAGAGTTTATCAATCATCTCTTCTTCGGGCTCCCAAGAACTGCCAGCAAGCAAAACAAAGGATTCTCCTTTAAACTCTTCTATCCCTTCTATCGACTCATTCTTTTCTGAAATATCCAGCACCCTGTCAACCCTGGTATCGCCTGCAAGCTGTACCTTGACAATCCCAATGTCCTCAAGTAAACTTTTTGATTCTTCATTCTGTACAAAAATCAAATCAAAAACTCTTAGCAAGCGACGAAAGAAAAAACCATACCATTTGAAGAAATGCTGCTCAGAACGAAAAAGAGCTGAGATAAGAAAAACAGGAGTCTTATGCTTTTGCAACTTCAATAAAAGATTGGGCCAAAACTCGTATTTTATCAAAACAACCAAACGGGGATGAGCAATCTGTATGAACTTCTTAATCTGAATCGGAAAATCAAAGGGAAGATAACAGACGTAATCTGCATACTCATAATCCTTACACATCTCATAACCCGATGAACTGAAAAAGGTGAGAAGAATGAAATCATCCGAACGACTTGCTTTCCAAGTCTCAATTACCGGACGTCCTTGCTCAAACTCACCTAAAGAGGCAGCATGAAACCAAATTATCGTTCGGTCAGGCGGAATTGAAACCCTGAGGTTCTTTAATAAACCCCTACGGCCTTTGATCATTTTTCGCACCTTACTGATGTTGGCCGGAATTCTCAACTTGCTTTAATAAAATATGTAAGTGTCGTGTGTTTGCTTATTGATGGGAAAAATCCATCCAAAACGGAATCCATACATAAAATCCTTCCTCTTTGTCAAATCTGGTCCCATAATATCAAAATTCCAATCGCGGCGGTTTTGTGTCCACGCCTGATGAAATTCAAATCCTAAATAAAAGTTAACCGGGTCGTGACTGTCTAAATGCATGTATCCAATAAACTCAGATAATCCAAACCCATTCGTTAGCCTGTCATAACCTTTTGAATAATCATCAATGATAGAAGGAATATCATTCCCATCCTGATGAATCAAAGTCTTGTACTGTAAGATACCTCCAGACATCATTACCATTAAACCGGAATTCGGATTAGAACCAAAAACCGGGAATAATTTCCCTACTCCAATTCCTGTATAAAATCCTCTTTCATAGAGTGTTACCTCACCAATCTCTCCGTAGATATTAATGAAATCACCATATTCATCTTCTAATGCATCAAAAATGCTGTCTTCCTTAAAATTGTTCCCTGATAAATATGTAAAATCAGCAGTCAGCATCCAGTTATTTTGAGTTTTTAGAATATATGATACGCCTGTACCCAAACTCATACCGTAGCGACTAGCAATATCCCCCCCTGGTATGTGTCCGCCCACATGAAACGTAAACATATTCAGTAAAACCGTAGAATCTGATATGCTCTGAGCATTCAAACCACTTCCGGTAATCAACAATATCATAAAAGCAAAAAAACCTTTTCTCATTCCTGGTCCGTATTTATGCCTGTAAAATTAACAGTTTTTACTGAGCTTGACTGTAATAGTAGAAATAGACTTTCTTTTGTTGTATATTTACAACATATATTGCTATATTTACATCAGAATATTATGCATACTAGAAAAATACACAACCGAATCTCCATCCTCAGGCAAGAAAGAGGAATCTCTCGTAAAGAGCTTGCAGATCAAATAGGGGTCAATTATCAAACCGTTGGCTACCTTGAACGCGAAGAATATAACCCCAGCCTCGATTTGGCATTTCGCATTTGCGAAGTGTTTGAGCTGCCAATAGATTTCGTGTTTTCCACAAATCCGTTATCCCCAATGAGCCAGGAATTAATAAACATAAAGAATAAGGAGGAAACTTCATGACTACTAAAAAGAAAAACACCCTTCAGAAAATTAGTATTGTTATTCATCTCATCAGTCTTGTGGGCTGGACTCTTGTATTTAGTCCATTTACCAAAGCATTACCTGAGATATGGGCTAAAAATTTATTTCTTATTTCCCTGGGGATTTGTGCACTAAGTTCCTACTTCTCCTTTAGGAAAACAGGACTACTAAAATTCACCCATACCAAAACACAAGATCTCGATGAGAGAGAGCTGGCGGTAACAAATGATGCCATCCGGTTTGGATATTCTGCTTTAGCAATTACAGCTTCAATACTACTCTTTGTTATTGCCCTAACTTCCTGGCAGATACACGTAACCCATGCCGCATTTATTTTATATTTTTCTCATGTATTGCCAGCAATTTATCTGGGTTGGAAAGGGGAAGAGCGGTAGGGATCGTTTCTAAACCTGTCAGGCCTTGAAGACCTGACAGGTTTATTTCTAGCTTTACACTAATGAAACGAGGTTTCCAAATATTATCTATTACACTGATCTTGCTCGGCTTCTTCAGCCTCCTCAAAGGGCAGGATACCTCGAATCACCGGATCATTACCATTCCAGTAAAAACCGATTCTGTTCAGCTTGATTCCTTGTCTGTTATTCCTGATTCATTTGAAGCTTTCTACCCCAACAAGCAGCCTGTACCTGACTCTCTTTTCATATTGAAGTATGCTGAAGGATGGTTTCTTGCCACCCCACAGTTAATCAGCCTAACTGATTCGATTCTGGTAAAATTCAGAGTTTTTTCTATAAATCTAAGTACACCTTACCAACATAAAGATCCAGGGTTTAATGTTATTGATCCCCTTAGTAAGCCACGCTTGTATACTCTGAAAGAAACTATTAACCCCTTTAACACCAGAGAATCATCGCTAAACACATCAGGAAATCTATCACGTGGCATTCAAATTGGCAATAATCAGGATGCCTCTCTGAATTCTAATCTGAACCTCCAGCTTTCAGGTAAAATCAACCAGCAATTCCAAATCGAAGCTCAGCTTAGCGACTCAAATATTCCTGTGCAACCAGAAGGGAATACCCAACAAATCCAGGATTTCGATCGATTCTATATCCGCATTTTTAGTCCTGAAACACAACTCCTGGCAGGCGATTTTGTGCTCGATAGTCCAACAGGATACTTCATGCGAATGAACAGAAATATTCAGGGCGTACAAATCCAATCCTCCATCCCCCTTGCAACAAAAAATAAGAGCTCCCTTAAAACCCGAACAACAGCTGCAGTAGTCAAAGGAAAGTTTTATCGGATGCCTTTGGCAGGTATCGAAGGAAATCAAGGACCTTACCGACTGTTTGGCAAAGAAGGAGAACAGTACATACAAATTATTGCAGGTAGTGAAAAAGTCTATATCGATGGCAGCCTGCTGAATCGTGGCGAAAGTGCAGACTATGTGATCAACTACAATACTGCAGAGCTAAGTTTTACACCTCGCAATCTGATCACTAAAGACAAAAGAATTATAGTGCAATTTGAATATACTGAAAGAAGTTATTCTCGATTTTTGATTGCATCTGATAATAAATGGACAAGCAATAACGGCGATATTTATTTCAATATCTATTCTGAATCAGATGCTAAAAATCAATCTCTCCTTCAAGAATTAAATGCAGATCACAAAAGTCTTTTGGCCAGTATTGGGGATGAGCTAAACAAGGCCCAAGTCAATAATTATTATGAAACCGACTTCATGAATGACCGCGTGCTGTATAAAAAAACAGATACGCTTGTGAACGGAATCTCCTATCACAATATCCTAATTTATTCAACTCACCCCGATAGTGCCCGATTTCAGGCTGGCTTCTCATTTGTTGGTGAAAACCGAGGAAACTACATGCCTGTGAGCTCAGGGGCAAATGGACAAGTATATGAATGGCTGCCTCCTGTCGACGAAACCCCGCAAGGAAGCTATGAGCCTATAACCAAGCTAATTACACCTCAAAACAAGCAGGTTTATAGTCTGGGAACTCACCAGAAAATTGGAGAAAAAATGTCTTTGAATGCTGAACTGTCTTTTACTTCAAATGACCTGAATACTTTTTCTAATTTGGATTCGAAAGATGACAATGGTATGGGGATAAATATGCGTATCGATCGTAAAGATTGGCTGAATAATGAGAATACCCTCAGTCTGACAAGCTTCGTTGCTTACAGAAGGTCTGGGAAGCAATTCGATCCACTTGAAAAGTACCGTGCCGTAGAATTTGAACGAGACTGGAACCTGCACGAAGGGATCATTCAGGAAACCGAAAATCTGATAGAAACAGGATTGCGGCTTACCGGAAAGGATAGCTTGAATGCCCAATATAATTTTGAATATCTGAACTACTCAAGCAGGTATTCTGCCTACAGACAGAATACTTCCGGACAAATAAAAAAACGAGGATTTTCTGTCAACTGGACAGGCAGCCTGTTGAATTCCTCAGACCAATTCAGAGACACTCGATTTGTCAGGCATAATATTCGCCTGAGCAAAGAATGGAAACACGTGGCCATTAGCCTGAAAGAGAAGCATGAAGCTAATCAATGGTCGCAAAATCAAAAGAACCAATACCTGCCGGGCAGTTTCAGATTCCAGGAATGGCATATGGAACTATTTAACCCAAAATCTGAAGGCCTTCCATGGTTCATCAAAGTTCTGAACAGATCTGATTATTTGCCTGATTCTACCGGCTTGGTGCTTGATAATCAGGCCTGGGAAAGTAGTGCCGGACTAAACCTGAGGGGGAAGTCAGGACAGGCAACGCGCTTATCAGTAAACTTGAGAACACTGGAGAATAAAACAGCCGGTAACACTGATCCATCCAACGACCAATCAATGACTATCAGAGCTGAGAAAAGATTCCAGCTAGCCAGAGCTGCTCTGGTCTCAAGAAGTTTCTATGAAATTGGATCAGGACTAGAGAGAAAACAGGATTTTTACTATTTGGAGGTAGCACCCGGACAAGGATACTACACCTGGACAGATTACAACAATAATAACATAAAGGAACTGGATGAATTTGAACCGGCAGTATTCTCTGATCAGGCTAGATTTATCAGAGTTTTCAGACCAGGAAATGAATATGTTCCGGTATATACAAATAGATTTACTCAAACTATCAGCCTAAATCCCGGAAGACTATTGAAGTCAGACACCGTAAAGGGGCAGTTTCTTAAGCTTATCAACAATCAGTTCTCTCTAAGCGCCAACCGCAGAACAAGCAGAACAGACCTGATCAGCAATATGAATCCTTTCCTCTGGCAAGATTCATTGCTGGTAAGCCTACAGTCACAAATCAGAAATTTGCTATCTTTTGATGCTGAAAGTCAGAAAATAGGCTTTGACTATATCTTTCAGAAATCTGAAAACCAAAATCTGATGAGCTATGGTACTGATTACCGGGTAAACCAGTCTCATCTTTTAGTGTCGAGATTTCATCCGCTTGATCCTGTTTGGGCAAATAATAAAACCGAACGGGGAAACAGCCAATATGAATCCAGTTTTTTTCAATCAAGAAACTATCAGCTTGCTTTTTGGCGCAATGATTTCTCTTTGATAATTGAAGCCGGAGACCAGATTCGATTCAATATGAACTGGAAATGGAGTAGTGAGGAAAGCCTAAACGGACCAGAAGCTCTTTCAGAAAATCGCATTGAATTAGGCTCTGATTATCAAATGCCCGACAAAGGCTTAATTCATGTTGATCTTCAATACATTCATTTGGATTTTAACGGGAAAGCAAACTCACCTCTTGGCTATGTAATGCTTAAGGGTTTTCGTCCCGGACACAACGGCATGGCCAACATCAGTATTCGAAGAAAATTAAATGAGGTGATTCAATTGGATCTGTTCTATAGTGCCCGTATATCACAAGGAAGCAGTATAATTCACACCGGTAACATTTCTATCAGGGCAATCTTTTAAAAAGCTGCAAGCAACAGGTCTATATTCTGAAAAGGTATCTTAAAAAAACTTCCTATCATCTCATGAGTCAGAATACCATTATATAGGTAAACCCCCTGACGAACACCATAATCAGTTAGTATCTGCTGTTGTACTCCTCCGCAACGCCCCTTATCCATCAATAAGGGAATCAGCACATTACTCAGAGCAATTGAAGCTGTACGTCCTACCTGCGCAGTAATATTTGGAACCATATAATGAATCACTCCATGCTCACGATAAACCGCATTATCCGAAGTGGTTAACCTTCCTGTTTCAAAGCTTGATCCTTGATCAATATGCATGTCAAGCACTACAGAACCCTTCTTCATGCTCATAATCAGGTCTTCAGGCACCAAATAAAAACTCTTGTGATGCAGGCGTTGCAGAGTACTGATGACCAAATCAGCAGTTTCAAATGCTTTTTTCAACACCGGCGGATGCATTACAGAAGTGAAAACTTCTTGTCCTACTCTTTGCTTAAGATTACGCAAACGTGGAATCACATTATCAAAAACTTTAACAAGCGCACCCATTCCCAGAGCTGTACGAGTAGCATACTCAGAAGCTGTTCCAGCTCCAAGAATTAAAACCTCAGATGGTGTTATTCCGGTAATCCCTCCAAGTAAAATTCCTTTCCCCTGATCATAAGTGCTGAGGTACCTGCTACCTATGCCAACAGAAACAGTGCCGGCAATTTCGCACATCGACCTGAGAACTGGAAACTCATTATTATCATCCTGTAATAACTCAAAGGCAATGGCAGTAGTTTTCTTTTGCATCAAAGATCTGAAATAAGCTTCATCTCTGGTAGCCAGATACAAGCTGGAAATCAGTGTTTGTCCCCCTCTTAGTAAAGCAATTTCCCTTTCATTTAAAGGAGATATTTTAAGAAGAATATCAGCTTCAAAAAGCTTTTCCTTTTTATCAATAACCGAGGCTCCGGATTCTGAAAAGTCATGTGAACTAAACCGACTGCCTGTTCCGGCACCTTTTTCAACAAAAACCTGATGCCCAGCCTTAACTAGTTGCTCAATGCCTTCAGGCGTTAAGGGAATACGGGTTTCACTCGATTCAGACTCAGCAATAACTCCAATCTTAAGTTGCTTGCCCATTTTCTGCGTATCTAACATCTCTTCCTGAACCATCAGCGACTGAAGATGTGAGAAGGATTTATCTGTATCATGCATAGCTTAGCTGTTAAGCCCACTCGGGCACAGGCAAGTTACAAATTTAAGATAGCCGGAGCAAACGGGTTTGATCAGGCATAACATCAAGGTAAACCCTGAAGATATCTTCAGGAAGGAAGGGAGCTATTTTCTCAGACCATTCCATAAGACACATTGCCTCGCTGGAAAGATAATCTTCAAGACCAAAATCAAGAGCCTCTGTAGGATCATTTAGTCTGTAAAAATCAAAATGATAAATCACCAGGCCCGCTGTCCCGGAATATTCGTTAACTAACGCAAATGTTGGACTGGTTACCTCTTGTGTTACTCCCAATTCACGACAGATAGCCTGTATGAAAGTGGTTTTTCCTGCGCCCATCTCTCCTTCAAAAGCCAATTGACGCTGTTCGCCAATATGCGCCATCAACCACTTGGCAGCATCTTGCAAATCGTCTAATCCGTTAATAAGAAAAGTATCTCCCATTAGTTCTCTATCTCAGGTTTTTGGATCCAATTCAATCACTGGGATAATCATCTCATCAAGACTCACACCACCATGCTGAAAAGTATCTCTGTAGTACTTAACATAATGATTATAGTTGTTAGGATAGGCAAAAAAATCATCACTCTGGGCAAAGATATATCTTGACGACACATTACTGGAAGGAAGGTGAATATCAGCAGGATTTGTTACTTCAAATACATCTTTTGGATTATAACTCAAGTTCTTACCTTGCTTATAACGAAGATTTGTAGTGGTAAACTTATCTCCTATGACTTTAACCGGACTCTGAACTCTGGTTGTGCCATGATCTGTGGTTAATACTACCTTAACATCCCTTGTAGCCAGTACGCGGAACAAATCAAGAAGTGGCGAATGTTGAAACCAGCTTAAGGTTAGAGAGCGATATGCAGCTTCATCATCGGTAAGCTCCTTGATCATATTCATCTCAGTTCGTGAATGTGAAAGAATATCCACAAAGTTGAAAACCAAAACCGACAAATCATGCTTCAGAAGAAATGCCGGATTTTCAGCAATCTTCTTCCCACTCCGGTTATTATTTATCTTATCATAATAGACTTTCTTCGACATTCCAGCCCTCTCAAGCTGTAAATTGAGAAGCCGCAGTTCATGTATATTCTTACCGGTATCCTCATGATCATGAACCCAAAGCTCAGGATACATTTTAGATATCTCTAAAGGCATTAGTCCTGCAAACATAGCATTCCGGGCATACTGTGTTGCAGTAGGCAGAATACTAAAGTACAGCTCTTCATTTACTGTATAGTCTTCCTGAATCAAACCTTCAATGAGCTTCCATTGATCATAGCGTAGATTATCTACTATGATCACAACCACTGGCTTATCTTCCTTCAGGGTGGGAAAAACTCTGTGTTTAAAAATGTCAGGTGAAATTAGTGGTCGCTCACCAACATCTGCAGAAAACCAGCCTGAATATTCATTTCGTATATACCTGGCAAAGTTCATATTAGCTTCTCTCTTCTGCATCTGAAACACTTCATCCATCGTGTTTTCTCCAGACCCAACTAACTCCAGTTCCCAATAAATGAGTTTTCTATACAGATCAATCCACTCTGACCAATGCAGACGGTCGTTCATCTGCATTGCAATTTTACTAAACTCATGCTGGTAAGCTGAAGTCGTTTTCTCACTAATCAAGCGCTTAGTATCCACATTCTTCTTTATCGTCAAAAGAATTTGATTTGGATTTACAGGCTTAATGAGGTAATCAGCAATTTTTGATCCGATTGCTTCGTCCATTATTGCCTCTTCCTCTGATTTTGTTATCATAACTACCGGGATATGAGCCCTGATAGTTTTGATTTTGGCTAAAACTTGCAATCCGGTTAAACCTGGCATATTCTCATCAAGAAAAATGATATCAAACTCTTCCCTTTCAACAGCTTCAATTGCATCATCACCATTGTTAGCTTCACTTACCTGATATCCTTTTTCCTCAAGAAATAATATGTGGGGTTTAAGCAGATCAATTTCATCATCTGCCCATAATATGCTGATTTTCTTTCCCATATTTGATTAATTATCCTTATCCAGGTAGTTCTCTTTGAAGAAGCGAATGTATCTGAACACATTTTTATTTTTGTAAAAGAGACTGTAATTACTGCGCGAAATAATGAAATGGCGGAAATCAGTTTCATTAAACTCACTGAACACTGTAGGATCAGCAAGAAGTGCATAATAATAATTCAAGCCAATTTTTGCGTCACTAAAGTTCTTAACAGTAATGATCATGAGGTCTTCATTCATTGGCACAGAAGCCACTTCGAAAAAATCCTGATCGTAGTTATCTACATTGAAATTTGATATATTGAAATTCAAGCGATTCAGATCCTGAGATCTCCGCGAAACCACAGCAACATAAAAATGAACGTCTTCATTATCAAATGAGTAATCCTCAAGCTCCTCAACAACCGACTTATCAATCTTTCCAATACTCAAACCACCTATGCTGGCATCATCTTCTGCGAACCCGCTTGGGCCTTCCTTGAGGAAATCAAGCAAGATATTAGCTGTTTCTTTTACTTCGCTTTCAGGATATTTGAACAGAAGATCATTCAGCCTGTTTGTTAATAGAGCTGTATTGTCAGGATCAATTGCTCCCATCGACATCACCTTCAGTAAACCAAATTTATCCCTCATGTGATTTAGTCCGAAGGCAGTATCTGCTAACTCGCAGTTGCTGATAACCAAATCATAATTCTCATCAATAAAAGCCGCATAAGTTTCTGTATAATAACCAACTACCTTAATTCTAGCAGCCTCAATTTCTTTGAAATAATTTGGATTACTAATTATCTTGGCAGAACGACTATCCGGAAATCTGCTTAAAATAAGACCTTTATAATACTCTATGCGATCGGGGTCTCCCTGAGCAATGAAAATCTGATACAGGTTGTAGTAGGCAAATAATAAACGATCAGTTTCAGGAAAACGATGAAGTAATTTTTCAAAATACTCAATTGCCTCGCTTTCTTTTAATAATTCATCTTTAAACACCTTTCCCACATTAAACAAAGCCGTCTGAATCCTGTCATTTGATTCTTGAACCAGAGTGTCGCTTAGTGGCAAATCTGCTATGTAATAATCTCTCTGTGTTGGTTGGTATTGGCCAGCATTTGATTTTACTGTTGGAGTACTAATGTCACCCTCTTCACCTTCAGTTGACATGTCTCCCATGCTTGAGGAAATGCCCTTATTTGATCGTCTCCAGTTATCTTCCAGTTTTCGTCTGCCAAAACGCTTGGCAAAATCTGCTTGTCCGTAACTCAACGTTGTGGGATTATAAAAATACCACTGACTGGTAGCTCCTCCAATATTTCCCGACATACCACCATCCAGTCCTCCTGTCATTCCACCTCCGCGACTTCCTCCCGGACCACCGGGTCGCATTGCCAGACTACCTGCAGACCCACTCCCACCACTTCTGAAAGAAGACCGTCCATTCACTCTTTCTTGCGTCTCAAGGCGAATCCTTTCTTCTTCTGCAGCTTTCGCCTCATCCATCTTAATTTTTATAAGAGCTTCTCTTTCATCTTCAGGCATCGCAGCAATTTCTTGCAAACTATCTTCACGGTGAATCATATTAAGATTATCAGCCAAAAGATTCAAACTAAGGCTTAGATTTTCTACCGACTCCCGATCAGGAAACTCTTCTGGTAAAGTGAGCATACAAGAATCATAATACAGTTGGGCTGGAATATATTCAGGTCGTCCATAAAAAATCCTGCCAAGAGCCAGGTAGGATAAGGATTTCTGGTGATAATTATCAATTGAGGATTGTGCTGAGAGTTTATATTTCTCGATAGCAACTTCTACCAGTTCCTCCTTCATATCCAACTCTGCCAATGCATAGTATATCTGATCTAAAAACTCAAGATTCTTATCATCATTCAGCATCTTCTCAAGCTGCTTCCTGATCTCCTTGCCAGTATCAGCATCCCCTTCATACAGTTTTGCCCTGTTGATTTTTGCATTAAAAGCCATCCGATACTCAGGATTCAGTTTGATTACCTCCTCATATTTCAACGAAGCTTGAGCAAAATCCTCTTCCTTCTCTAAGAGCTGAGCAATAATATATGTGTATCTGATTAGCTTCTTCTTGTTTCGCGTATATGTAACTGCCTCTGATAAATAAGGAATAGCTTCACTATATTCATCCTGCATCAAATGCCATTGAGCCCTCACGATCGCGAGATCTCCTTTAATCCGATCTGATAATTCCGGATCAGCTTCCAGCCTGTCAAGAATTTCCTTTGAAACATTATAGTCTTCTAATGCAGAATGCGATTTGGCCAACCAGAGATTAGCATCCTGTTTTAGTCCATCGTTCGGAAACTGCTGAATTACATATTCAAAATTTGTGATCGCCGGAAATTTATCATGCTTATAATAATAAGCCTGACCCATCAATAAATAAGCATCATCAATCCACTTATTAAACTCATTCTGCCG
>JAGLDP010000039.1 GCA_023145515.1 Bacteroidales bacterium | reverse complement strand
CGGAGTTTGAGCAAATCATTTACTCTAAAGTTCCAATACCAGATGCACCAAGGTTACGCCATCCCCATACTCCAATACCAATGAACTTATATGGTGGTGAACACTCCTATTTCGTTTTTGTGCTTGAGGATGAAAGAATTAGGCATGCGGAATTTATGTGCGATTTTTATTATCAGGAATATACAGATCAATGGGTTGACTACAAAGCACAATTGTTTCTAAAATTGAATATTCCAGTTAGAGACACTTTATATATCAGAATTTTTGAAGAACAATTCTTTAATAAACTGGTGCAAAAAATTGGCAATAATCCAGATGTGGCATCGAGGCTTTTCAAATACATGGATTTTACTTTCCTAATCTCTGATGTCTATTTTCATGACTATTACCAAATCTACGATGGTCTGGATGATAATGACCATAGTTTTTATTCAAATATCGACAATGGTTTGGGACTGTTTTCGGTGAGAAAAAAAACCATCGTTCCAAATTTCATCTTTGACCATATGACTTTTGACTCATTGTGTCATGGCAGATTAACAAAGCACCTCTATTTTCGCGATTGGTGATTAATAAGCGTACGAAGCCCCTTGGAGAACATGCTGTCTCATTAAAGGCGATGGAATTAGGGGCAGGTCTTTACACATACACAATTATTGCCGGCGATTTCCAGGAAACGAAGCAGATGATTATTAGCAAATAGGGCTGTCATCTACCCTGATTCTTTATCTTTTTAAGAATCTGCCTGCTCTTCTTGCTCATTTCATCATCCTGAGAAGCAAAGCCCATAAATATCTCTTTAGCTGCTTGATACTCCTCATTTGCAATCGCACAAAGCCCCAAATACCATAAACCGGTTGTTTCATAAGATCCCCCGTGAGAGATGACAGTGTTTAGTGCTTTCTGAGCCTTTGTGTATTCCTGAATATCAATCGATATATTTATTGTACCTTAACGTCTTAATATCAGCCAGGTCTTATTCCAACTCACTCCCCCGCAGTATTTAAATACAAAATATTATGCATCGAAAGTTTCGACTTTATAAAACATTGATTCTGGTGCTTATTGTTAGTCTGATAATAAATCTTCAAGCCCAAAGTCAGGAGCATCAAACATATATTTTTGACGGTCATGTAACTAACACTGTTAGTGGGGCAGGAGTACCCTTAACCCATGTTATTATTGTTGGGTACAACATAGCTACAATCACCAATGAGGAAGGATGGTTTCGTCTTGCTATGCCCCCCGGAGATTACACATTTCAAATGTCTCATCTGGCTTACGATCCTATTGAAGTTTGCCTGACAATTTCTTCTGATACCTCCCATACATTCCATTTGCAAAAGAAGGTGGTGTCAATGGAAGTGGTGAGTATTTTTGCTGAAAGAATTAAGAATCTTACCCCGGAGACTTATTCTCATGTTTCAGATTATGAAGTAGTGGGAGATGAACTCTTTTTGATTGGGCATCCAGGTAAAAGACCTCAGAGGTATTTGTATTTGGCTCATCTGAATGGTAAGATCTATGATACTTTGCGCATAGATAAATCAGGCGAAGTTGAGAAGGATTATCTGGGAAACATCTGGTATTTGAATAAGAATGAGGCAAGGAAAGTTGTAACTCTGGATCAGAAGGTTATTCTCAAGAATCCAATATCAGGTACTACTTACGAAGACTCAATTGATCATCCTATACTTCAATGGAACAAAAAAACATACTTTCAGGACTATTTTGTTGGTGAGAAAGGGTTCAAAACATACTTCAGAGTTCCTCAGATTGACAGCATCTACATAATAAGCACCATAAGGGATTCAATGTTAATGTATTTACTGTCGAGAAGGAAAGATGACAATCGCGCCAGACATATTTCTGATGCACATTTTAATCAAGTCTGGTCAGCAGCTATGATAGCACATAAGGGAGGGCGTGGATCAAGTTGGGTGCCAAAAGTCCAAAGTGATTATATGACAGCTTCTTTCACAGAACCATTGATTTATGGAACTGGAGGAACTGGTAAAATGAACTTTACAATCCCACTGATTAAAAACATCACGGCACCAATATTCCGCTTAGCCAATGTGCTTGTTCAAATAGATTATTATAACTCTTCGATATATTTCTTCAACGAAGCCGGGATGAAAATCCATCAAGTGCCTATTGATTTCCATTTAATTCGACAAGCAGGAGGAGTACTCAGGCAGATTTTCTTTCCAATTATTGATTATTTAAATCAGAGAGTATATGTTTGGGTACAAAGAACAGATCATATCGAAGTATACCAGCTTGATGTTGAGACAGGGCAGCTAATAAAGAGAATAAATCTTGAGTCATTTCAGAATGTTCATAATCTGAAAATTGAAAATGGATCACTGTTCTTCCTTTACAATGAGTTGCATTATCCATATGCAACAAGATTGTATCGATTGGATTTGTGATTATGCAATATATACACAATTATTGCCGGCGATTTCCAGGAAACGAAGCAGATGATTATAAGTAGATAGGGCTTTAGCTCTTGCTATTGCCGGGTGTTTTTTCTTTGAAGTTTTTGAAAATTCTTTCTCTATCTTCATTTTCTTTATTGTTCTTATGGTAGAGTTCCACGAACACTATTCTTTGTTCTTTTTCAAAATGGGCATAAATAATTCTTAATCCTGTGTTAACGCCTCGCCCTTTCAAACTCTTACACGCCATCTTTTTCACTTTTATTACACATGTCTCAATGCCTAATCCATCAATTCTAAAACTGAAAGGAGAACGTTCTCCCGGTTTTGCATTCAATACTTTTTTTATTGTTGCTAAATCCTCATTCAAGCTCCGGTGCTTCTTAAGCAGCTTTTTCAGGTCTTTTTTAAACTCGTTCAATTCTTCAAAAGTCATGGCTGCTCAGGTTCGTCATCATAGGTTCTTACCGAAAAAGGAGATTCCCTGTAAAAAGCAAGTTCATAATCAATAATATCTCCTTCCTCGGTGGCTTTCCAGGGCAAATCTTTGTGTGAAAATTCACTAATTGCCGATGCTGACCAATCCGAAAAGCGATCAATTACTCTGTCTATTATTTCTTTTTCGGCGGCTGACATCTTAGTAAGGTCAGCCTTCTCCATAGGAATATACCTTGTTTGCGGATAACCGTGATACTCTGTTTTGATTCGCTGTAACTGCCCTTTTTCAAGCATTTGACTAATGAGATAGTCCAGCTTTTGAGGAACAGGGCCATAAGGAAGTTTCCGGTATTGAGCACCTGTAAGGTGTTCTTCATAGATTTCATAAAAATTAAAATCAGAGAAATAAAGTAGCTTATAAAGCACCGTTTCACCAACATTTGGTTTTCCGCCACATCGCTCAAGAATGTACAATAAGATATTCTTGAATTTACTCATCCTGAGCTTAGGAACAGAAATCCTCATATCCTGTTCAACCTTAACTTCATCTGCAACTACTTTACCTTCTTTTTTTACTCTGTATTCCTTCGCCAAAAACCGGTCAAGTGAAAACCCAAGTGCCTCCGACAGTTTGATTATCTCAATGACAGATACGTTTCGATTCCCCAATTCCATTTGTGCAATAGAAGATCTCGGGATTTTCAGGAATTTTGCCAAATCTTCCTGAGAATAGCCCTTTAGCTTTCTCAATTCCACTATTCTTTTCCCAATTTGTTTTGGTGATAATCTTGTAGTCATAATTCCGCTAAATATTCTGTAAAGATACAAATTGTTTTAAAATCCAACAAATAACTGTTCTTATTAGCAACAAATAATTTCCAGGAAATGCTTACTTTTGAAAAATATGCCAAATCTTTATATACTGTCTGGTTGCAATGGTTCAGGAAAAACAACCGCCTCATTTACAGTCTTACCACAAATGCTGGATTGTGACGTGTTTATTAATGCCGATGAAATTGCACGTGGATTGTCTCCATTGAACCCAAATAAGGCAGCTATTGAAGCCGGCCGATTATTAATTGCAAAGATTGATAGACTGATTGTGGAAAAAAAGGATTTTGCCTTTGAAACTACCCTGGCGCCCAGAGGTTATACAAGAACAATTCAAAAGGCACGATCGTACGGATATCAAATAACGCTCCTGTTTTTTTGGTTAGACTCCGTTGATCTGGCATTCGAAAGAGTTAAGACAAGAGTTCTTGAAGGAGGTCATGATGTACCCAATTCTACTATCAAAAGGAGATATTTCTCTGGAATCACAAACCTGTTCAAACTATATATTCCAATCTGCGACTACTGGATGGTATTCAATAATTCCATGACGCCATCTGAACTAATTGCAGAGGGCTATGCAGATAAAACCCCTGTCATTAAAAATATTACTACATTTGCAACGATAAAACAATTGTCCCTCTATGACCCAAAAGAATAATCCGATACGGGAAAAAATTCTCAAAGGACTGAAAATCAGTCATAAGAAACTCATCAAAACCAAGAAGGAGAGAAACTTCGACCTGGTAATCTCAGACAATGGCAAAGTTGTTCGAATTCCTGCGAAGGATTTGAAATGTGTCTAAGAGTTCTGAAAAACCCATAAGAAATATTGGCATTGTAGCTCACGTGGATGCCGGAAAAACTACCATTACTGAGAATTTTCTGTTTCTAAGTGGTACTATCCGGCAAAAAGGATCAGTTGACAGCGGGTCGGCCGTGACAGATTCTTTACCTATCGAAAAGGAGCGTGGTATTTCAGTACGTTCCGCTTCAAATTCTTTTACCTGGCAAGAACATCAGATCAATATTGTGGATACCCCGGGACATGCAGATTTCTTCGGAGAAGTTGACAGGGTTCTGGGTGTTCTTGATGGTGTAATACTGGCGATTTCAGCAGTGGAAGGATTACAGGCCTCAGTCTATGTACTGTGGGAAGCCCTGCGCCATTTGCATATCCCTGTTGTCGTTTTCATAAATAAAATTGATCGTCCCGGATCAGATTACCATCAGATTATCAGTGATATAGAACGAGAATTTGGAGTAAAAGCATTTCCTCTCAATGTTCCGGCAGAAGAAGGGTCAGATAATTGCAAGGTAGTAGAACTACATTACCAAATGAATGGACCCTTCGACCCTGTTCAAAACCCGATGAGTGAGAAAAGTTTAGAAGGCTTGGCAGAGTTGGATGAGAGCTTTCTGGAAGAATACCTGGAAGGGAAGGAGTTAGATCAAAACCGACTGAATACTTTGATCAAAAAGTATACAAGCTCAGGTGAGCTACTGCCTATTTTCTGCGGATCGGCAAAGCTTGATAAAGGGATGGAGGAGCTCATGCAGGGGATAGTCGATTTTATTCCGGAGGCTGATCAGGATATTAACGGGGATTTATCAGCAAGGATTTTTAAGATTGAGCATGACAAATTACTGGGACGAGTAGTCCATGTCAGAGTGTTCAATGGGATATTAAAAAACCGTGATCTGGTGTACAATTCCAGTCTGAAGAAAGAGGAAAAGGTAGCACAGATAAGGAGAAATCAGGCGCATAAATCAGTAGATACCAGCGAAATCAGAGCCGGAGATATTGGTATAGTGAGCGGATTCAGCGAGGCCCGACCAGGAGATGTGCTTGGGAGAAAACAGCTTGATACAGGCGGCTGTGGTCTTCAGATTCCGGTTTTGCTGGTGAAGGTGAAGCCGGTGAAAAAGGAGGAGATTCAGAAGCTTGCCGATGCTCTGACGGAGTTATATATTGAAGATCCTATGCTGGATTTTAAATGGTTCAGAGAAGATCAGGAGTTCCAGCTAAAATTGATGGGAGGCATGCAAAAAGAAATTCTGACAGGTATCCTGAAAAATCGTTTCGGCGTTGAGGCAGAGTTTGAACCCCCAACGGTTATTTATAAGGAAACACCTACCAAATTGGCAACAGGATACGTAGAATATACAATGCCAAAGCCCTGCTGGGCGGTGATGAAATTCGAAGTTGAACCCCTGCCTTCAGGCTCAGGCTTGCAGTTTGTTTCAGAAGTGAGAGTGGATGATATCCAAAGGAAATATCAGAATGAAGTAGAGGCAACAATTCCAAAATCTTTACAACAAGGCATAAAAGGCTGGGAAGTGACGGATCTGAAGATAACTATGACAGAGGGCGAAGACCATGAAATGCATTCCCGACCAGGTGATTTTGTATTGGCCACAGCAATGGGCGTAATGCGGGCTCTTAAAAATGCAGACACAAATCTACTTGAACCGGTTTATAACTTTGTGCTGGTTTTCCCTGAAGAATACCTCGGACCAATAACAAGTGACCTAAGCCAAATGAGAGGTAATTTTGACACCCCCGATTTCTCAGGGGGAATGGTTCGGCTAAATGGGAAAGTCCCGGTAGCAACATCACTCGATTACCCAATAAGAATCTCTTCCCTGACAAGCGGACGAGCACAAATACGATTCACATTTGGTGGCTACCAGGCCTGCACAACTGAACAAGGAAAAATAAGAGAATACAAAGGAGTAAACCCCCTGGATGAAAGCCTGTGGATCCTACACAACAGAGGAGCCTACAAAGCTGATGAGCGATAATATTGCCTTAAACCCGAAATGCTCCTTCCATTACCATTTGTTCGGAGTTTGGGATCTTTAACTTTTTTGCAAGCAAAGGCCATGTTTTAACCACAGACCGTACTTCTGCAATCACAACAGACATTTTATCTTGTGTTAAAAGGAAATACTCACCCACACTACGTGCCAATTCAAGATCTAAAGAGTTGTCATTAGTGTCGATATTAAGTGACAATCCGGCTTTGTCAATTTCCGGATTGATATCATAGGCCGGAGACAGGCTCCATCCTCTTTTACTCAAAAGAAAACCATGGTTTCGTAAATGATCATCGGTATTGGAAATCATTATGTTAAATACAATTCTGCGCCAAAGTTGTGCCAGATCTTCTTCCGGATTAGCCGCGTGAAATTGGATGAATTCGGCAATTTCCAGGTAGCTCGGAGTAACATCCCTGAGCAGGTCTTCGTTGTAAGCTGTCATGGTCATTGCAGAGGCGAAATGTACTCTTTCACCATTCTGCCGATCAAACCTTTTGGTGAAAAAAGTATGGTGCCTGACACCCACTTTTTGAATTTTTGATGGTGCCATTTCAATTCCGGCTTGAATAGCAAGTTCATACGCAAGGTATTCCCAAAGAGCCTTATCAATGCTGTCGTTTCTTGACGGAAACTTGGCTATCCATAGTTGCTTCTGTCCATCAAGGATATTTGCTTTCGGCCTGGCTCCTCCCAGTGATGATCCCGGGGCTATAAGAATAGCCAGCCACTTGTTCAATTCTTTGAAAGAACTACCTGACTCAATCTGATCAGCAGCATTTTGTAATTCACCAACCGACGACCAGGGAGGAGTGGGATAATCAGCATTATTATCAAGGAATGGTCCATCCTGGTTAAGTTTATACCTTAGGGCGCCTGACCGGCATTCATCAAATACCCCGATCAGAAAATCAATATCATATAAGTTAGGGATGGTTTTGTTTGCTTCTTTAGCCTTGAGTGCAGCTCGCCTTTTCATTAATGTTCGACCCCAGGTATCTGGCATTGAATCCAGAAACAATCCGAATGTCTCCTTCTCAACCGGATATTGTTGTCCTGAATACCATGCAATATCAGGATCAAGCATGAATTGTTCTGCAGAACTGATCCATCCTTTGTCATATTCAAAACTGAACGCTTTTCTACCCTTCGCTTTATGAGCTGATAAGATACCTATCATTACCGGATCTCGCATTCCGAGCCAATGGGCATAAACGTATATGTCTGCTTTGTCTTTCACAATAAATCAAGATCCTGCAGCTTTCTGCCTAATTCATCATCGGCAGCCAGTTTAAGGATATCCTTTTGCAGCCCGAGCACACGAAGTACATTAAACAGAGCCCCGATTGAAACACTTGCTTTACCTTTTTCAAGCAAATAAAGAGTATTGCGTGAGATATTTGCCCTTTCAGAAACCTGGGTTGCAGTAAGCTTCCGCCGCTTTCTCGCAAGCTTGATATTCTCACCAAGTTGCTCCATCATTTCTTGATGCTTCGGGAATAGTATAACTGTCTTTCTTTTCAAAGATGTAATATATTAAATACAAATATAGTAAATTCGGATGAAATATAGTACTTAGATAGGAATTAAAAACTAAAGTCTACAAAACAAACAAACGATAAAACACTCTTAGCCCCCCTAACATTAGGGGGGTTGGTGGGTTAACCTTATTCCTTCACCGCAAACTCCACAGCAGCCTCAGCATGCAACTGAGTAGTATCCAGTATCGGTACTGAAACATCTTCCTGCTTCACTAAGAGAGGAATCTCAGTACATCCCAGAATAATCCCCTCAGCTCCCTGATCGATGAGCTTTTCAATAATCCTCAGATACTCACTTTTGCTATCTTCCAGGATTGTACCCAGACATAATTCCTTGTAAATAATCCTGTGGATGATATCCATATCGGTATCATCCGGAATCAGGACTTTCAAACCGTGTTTTTCTGCTAAGCGGCCTTTATAAAAATTCTGCTCCATAGTGAACCGGGTTCCAAGCAAAGCAACTGTTTTTAGTCCCAGTTTCTTAATTTCTTCAGCGGTGGCATCAGCTATGTGGATAAGCGGGATAGATACCCCGGCACCAACCTCCTCTGCCATTTTATGCATGGTGTTGGTGCAGATAATAATAAAGTCAGCTCCCCCTTTTTCCAGTTTTTGTCCGGCTTCAACCATGACCCGGGTAAGTTCCTCCCAATTATTGTCATGCTGTAATTGGGCAATAGGACCAAAATCAACAGAGTACATCAGGCATTGTGCCGAATGCAGTCCGCCCAGTTTTTCTTTGATTTGTTCGTTCAAAATGCGATAATACTCCAGCGATGATTCCCAGCTCATCCCTCCAATCATTCCAATAGTTTTCATAAGCTATTATTTTTATTTGGCTATTGCTATTAGATAATGTTGAGTTCTGAAATAGATAGCTTCCTTATCAAGTGCCGGAGTTGCCATGCAAATATCTCCCATCGGGTTTTTGGATAACAATTCATACTCCGGCCCTGCCTTTATCACATAAACAGTTCCTTGTTCTGAACTAAAATACACTTTCCCGTCAGATGCAACTCCTGAGGATGTAAAAGCCTGCATTCCAATTGTTTCTTTGTACATAACCTCGCCAGTCAGGGCTGTAAATACGGTTAATGCCCCATTCCCACGAAGATTATAGAGGTAGTCGCCGTAAATCAGAGGGGTTTGCATATAGGCTCCGCCTCGCTTGATTGACCATGAGATGAATTCATTTGATGTTTCTTCTTTGCCAAGAGTTATGTCTCCTTTAGCTGTTGGTGTAACTACATATATTGGGGAGTACCGACCATGAGCATTGTTGATGAAAATATGATCATGCGCAACAACCGGGGTGGTAGAAGGTGCATCACCACCACCGCTCATTCTCCAAATAATTTCACCCGTCTCAAAATCATATCCACCCATGTGTTTCCAGCCATTGACAATAATCTGAGCCGGTTCATGATTATCATAAATTGTGGGTGAGCCCCAGGAGGCAATCTCATCTCTATCTTGTCTCCATATTTCCTCCCCGGTTGACAAATCAAAACTGGCAATGAAGCTTTGTTCAACAACATCGCACTGAACGACTACACGATCTTTATAAATTATCGGTGATGCTGCCATTCCCCATTCAACTTCCGGATTGGTAAACGGACCAGCATTCAGACGACCAAGATCTTTTTTCCAGATCAATTGTCCATCAAGATCGTAACAATACAATCCCTGCGATCCGAAGAATACTATAATATATTTCCCATTTGTTGCCGGAGTTGGATTGGCATGAGACGATTTCGTATGCCGATTAGTAATTGGAACTCCCTCATAAGCAATTTGTTCCCATAATATATCGCCTGTCTTTTTATTCAAGCAATACAATTTGAACTGATGAATAGATTCATCAGTATCTTCATCAATATCCCCGTATAGTCCAATTTTTAGTCCATCATTTCCGGATGCTGAAATGGCAGTACTAACAAACAGTTTATCTTCCCAAATCACCGGACAAGAATGTCCAAGCCCCGGAATTGCAGTCTTCCATTTGAGGTTCTCTCCTTTTTCAATATCCCATTTTATTGGAATATTAGCATTATCCAGATATCCCTGGGCTCTGTATCCTCGGAATTGACTCCATTCTTGACCCAAGACCGAAGATCCAAGACCCAAGACCAAAATTAGACAGAAGATAGAAGACTTAAGACTTAAAAACATAATTCATTTTATTTGATATCTGGTAAAAATAGGAAAATGTAACTTTCCAAACCGTTAAACGCCTGAAATATTGAATTATAAACCTTCATTCCTAAGTCTTTAGTCTTAACTCTAATTTTGGTCTTGGGTCTTCGGTCTAAATTGTGATAGTATTTAACTACTTTGGAAGACTAAAAAAATGGTGAATTATATGAAAAGAACAGCATTGATTGTCTTGACCCTGTTATTTGTTGGATTAGCCTCTGCCCAGGAAGCATCAAAATGGCGTGGCCCTTCAGGCGATGGTAAATATCCGGATACCGGATTATTGAAAGAATGGCCTGAGGATGGTCCTGAAATTCTTTGGAGTTATGAGGATCTGGGAAAAGGATTTTCTTCACCGGTTATTTATGATGGCAAGATTTATATTACCAGCTCAGTTGAGCCAACAGGGTATGTTTATATTTTGAGTTTGGATGGAAAACTGCTGAACAAATATCCTTATGGTAAGGAGTTTTTTGAAAGCTATGAAGGAACTCGCTCATCACCAACATTAGTAGGAGATCTGCTATATATTGAGTCGGGATACGGAGTTGTGAAGTGCTTGAAAGCAGAAACCGGCGAAAAAGTTTGGGTGAAAGATTTATTTCATGATTTCGATGGAGAGAATATCCGCTGGGGTGTAACTGAAACTGTTGTGGTTGATGGCGATGTGCTTTACGCAACCCCGGGGGGAAAAGAGAATTTCTTAGTTGCCCTTGATCGTCATACAGGTGACCTGATTTGGTCGTCAAAAGGAGTTGGTGAAAAATCTGCATATTGTACCCCACAGATAATTAATCTCCCCTCAAGAAAACTAGTTGTAACTCATTCAGAGAGCCATATTATTGGTATTGATGCCACAGATGGAAAGGTGCTTTGGTCTTATGAGCATCCTAACCAATGGTCGGTTCAACCGAATACTCCGATTTATCACGATGGCGGAATTTTTTATTTTAGCGGCTATGGCAAAGGTGGCGGAATGCTGGAGTTGTCAAAAGATGGGAGTTTTGTTAAGCAAAAATGGTACAGCGAGCGTTTTGATACCAGGATGGGAGGAGCAATTCTGCATGATGGATATATATACAAATCAGGTGATAAGAACAGATACTGGTTTTGTATCGACTGGGAAACCGGTGAGGAGAAATATGCTGTGAAAGATCTGGGAATCGGGGTTACTATCTTTGCTGATGGTATGCTTTATTGCTACACTCAAAGAGGTAATCTTGCTCTTGCTAAAGCTACACCTGAAGGCTTTGCTATTAGCGGCAAAACAAAAGTTAAACTGGGTTCTGAACAACACTGGGCTCATCCGGTAATCCATGAAGGAGTACTATACCTACATCATGGTTCTGCCCTGATTGCATACAAGATTAAATAGACTTTATCAGGGTAATTTATATCTTCGACATGGAGATGTGATTATTGTGTATGAAGAAACAACTGCCAAATATTATTCTTGGAGTGTTTGTGGTGATTGTTACCGGTGCTTTATTCTGGTGGCAGGGCTATAATCCGGTGAAAGCCATTGCTTTAAGTGAGCCAGGGATGGATAACAGGATTGCCGGAGATGCCGTTGTGGAGATGGTCAAAATCGGTGAAATGTTTTCTAGTCTGGCCGAATCAAATAGTAGTGGCACAGAAGCATGGCCCAGATTCAGAGGTGCAGAGCTTGATAATATTGCAAAATCGCAAATTCCCCTAATTGATAAATTTCCTGACGGAGGACCAAAAAAACTATGGTCAGTTGACTTAGGTGAAGGTCATGCTGGTGCTGCTATTTACGATGGCAAGGCTTATTTTATGGATTACGATGAGATACGTAGGGCAGATCTTTTGCGCTGTTTTGAGCTGAGTACAGGCATCGAACTGTGGCAAAGAGGTTACCGGGTGGCAATAAAGAGAAATCATGGTATGTCACGCACCGTACCCGCTATCACTGATAAGTATATTTTAACTATTGGTCCGCGCGGACACGTGATGTGTCTTGATCGTGAGACCGGAGATTTCAGGTGGGGACTTGATATGATTACAAAGTATCAGTCTGAATTGCCATTTTGGTATACCGGCCAGTGCCCATTGATCGATAATGGTGTCGCTATTCTGGCTCCGGGTGGATCATCAATTATGATCGGGGTGGATTGCGAAAGTGGAGAAACATTGTGGGAAACTGATTGTCCTAAAAATTGGAAAATGTCGCATGCTTCTATTGTCCCCTGGACTTTTGGCGGACGAAAGATGTACGTTTATAGTGCTGTTGGTGGTGTGTGTGGTATTGCGGCTGATGGACCAGATATGGGGAATATGCTTTGGTCAACATCAGAATGGAATCATTCAGTAGTGGCCCCAACATCAGTTTGTATGCCAGATGGTAAGATATTTTTATCAGCTGGATATGGTGCTGGAAGTATGATGATCAAAGTACTGAAGTCAGAAGCAGAATTTTTAGTGAGTATTCTTGATGAATATAAACCGATTAAAGGATTAGCCTCTGAACAACAAACACCTTTGTATTATAAGGGTAAACTGCTGGGAATACTACCGAAAGATGCCGGACCTCTCCGAAATCAGTTCGTCTGTGTTGATCCGGCTAACCCCAAAAAAGTATTGTGGTCGAGTGGAAAAGAAACCCGCTTTGGTCTTGGTCCGTATATTATCGCCGATAACAAATTCTTTATTCTTAGCGATGAAGGTGAACTCACAATTGCTCGTTTAAGCACTAATTCATGGGAACAACTCGATAAATTTGAAGTTTTAGAAGGACATGATGCATGGGCCCCAATTGCTCTTGCCGACGGATATATGGTGATACGTGATTCAAAAACTTTAATTTGCCTGGATATGAGAAAGTAATAGATTATGAAGAATAAGTGGATTGGAATATTTGTGCTTGTAATTGTTGTTGTGGTTGTAGGACTTGTAGTTGCTGACACACTAAATAATCGTACTGGCAAAAGAGGTGATAATCCGTATAAACTAGAAGTAGATCAATACTATCAGGTTGATCCTGAAATGATTCTGTATAAGGAAATCAGACAAATCAGACTGGGTGAAAATAAGCCTTTCGGACTAGATTATGCGAATGGGAAATTGTATTTGCTGCTAAACAATACAGTAAAAATAATATCAGAGCGAGGAGAGGAAATTTCAATGATTAATCTACCTGATACTGCGCGTTGCATTCACGTTAACGGCGATTTGATTTACTTAGGCTTCAGATATTATGTAGGACAGTATTACCAGGATGGAAGGCAAATCAAATTGTGGGATTCACTGGGAGAGAATGCTGTAATCACATCTATTGCTACCAAGAATGATATTGTTTTTGTGGCCGATGCCGGAAACAGGCGGGTACTCCGCTATGATACGCACGGAAATATTGAAACCCAATTTGAAGGCAAACGAAATGCTGATGATGCTCATGGTTTTATAATACCCAGTGCATTTTTTGATCTGGCCGTTTATCAAGATGAACTTTGGGTGGTAAACACAGGCATGCATTCATTTGAAAACTATACCGATGATGGAGAATTAAGAGGATTCTGGGATAAAATTTCTATGAAAATTGAGGGTTTCGCCGGTTGCTGTAATCCTGCCCAGATGACAATCGATTCTGAAGGCAATTTTATTACTTCGGAAAAAGGACTGGTAAGGATTAAGATTTATAAATCGTCAGGAGAATTAATTGGAATAGTTGCCGCTCCTGATAAATTTAAAGATGCATATTATGCTCCGGAAGTGGCAGTTAATGAGCAGGGTGTAATTTTTGCCCTGGATTTTGAATCAAAAATGATCCGAATCTTTGAAAAAAAATAAAATGAATAGAAAAGCATTTTTTTTAACAGCAGGAAGATGGGGGATGATAGGATTGCTGGCATTGCTGACAGGGAT
>JAGLDP010000038.1 GCA_023145515.1 Bacteroidales bacterium | reverse complement strand
AGGGATATTCATAAAACGCAAGGCCTTGAGTCTTGATCCGGAATGTGATCCGAAGTTTTGCGATAGCTGCAGCAAACGTAATTCATGCGAGAAGTTATGAGTAAAAAGAAAAGCCGTCGTGATTTTATTGATGCTTCCATCCGGGCAGGATTGTTCATTGCCCTTGGCGGATTGGGTGCTTTTTCGGCCACCAAAGCCACACGCGGCCATACGGTTTGGCAGATTGACCCTTTTAAATGTACTCAGTGCGGACGTTGTGCTACCGAGTGTGTTCTTAGTCCCTCGGCAGTAAAATGTATTCATGCCTACGATATTTGTGGCTATTGTGATTTATGTGGAGGATATTTGAAACCGGATGCAAACGATCGCGCTACCGGCGGAGAGAACCAACTTTGTCCGACAGCAGCCATCTCACGGAATTTCATTGAAGAACCTTATTTTGAATATGTCATCGATGAGGATTTGTGCATAGGCTGTGCCAAATGCGTGAAGGGATGCTCCTCTTTTGGAAATGGTTCATTCCATCTTCAGATCCGTCATAATATATGTGTTGATTGTAATCAGTGTGCCATCGCCAGAACTTGCCCATCCGATGCCATCCAAAGAGTTCCTATAGAAACACCTTACCTGATCAAAGGAGTGTATTCTCCTATTCCATCAGCTGAGATTCCTGCATTACCGCAAAGACCATGAACCAATGAAAGTACTAATCAAAATATGCCTGATTCTGATTCTGATGTGGATGGTGGTTCCGGCTCAGGGCCAGTCGGAAGCACGATTTCCTAAACCAGAATTTGAAACAGGGTATGTGCAGCCCTCTCCTACAAGCCCGGAACCTCGTGCCTTGGCAATGGAATATTTTGATGTGTTCGTTTTAATTGCTGTTCTGTCTCTGGCAACTTTTCTGCTTCTAAAACGACGCTCCAGAGGTGGAATCCTTCTGCTCTCAATTTTTACTCTGGCGTATTTTGGTTTTTATCGCAATGGCTGCATCTGCTCTGTGGGGGCTATCCAAAATGTGGCTCTCGCGCTTTTCGATCCGGAGTACTCAATATCCCTGGTAGCACTACTGTTTTTTCTCATTCCTCTGCTTTTTTCGCTTTTTTTCGGACGAGTATTCTGTGCGGGTGCTTGTCCGCTTGGTGCAATACAAGACCTGCTGATTTTTAAGCCTATTTCTATTCCTGTCTGGCTCAGAAAAGGACTGGGGATTTTACCATTCCTGTATCTGGGATTGGCTGTTCTCTATGCTGCCACAGGAACCGATTTTATCATCTGTCGTTGGGATCCTTTTGTCGGAATCTTCAGGATGGATGCAAGATTTATTATGGTGATACTGGGTATCGGTATGCTACTGATCGGTATGTTTGTTGCTCGTCCGTATTGCAGGTTTTTGTGTCCGTACGGAGTGTTGCTTAACTGGACTTCCCGCTTTTCAAAGTGGCATATGACCATCACACCATCAGAATGTATCTCTTGCAAATTATGTGAAACCTCCTGTCCTTTTGATGCCATCGATATTCCTCGTGAGCCAGAAAAAGTGCAAACCCGTAGCAGAGACTTGAGAAGATTTATGGTGTATCTTCTACTCATTCCAATCCTCGGTGGAGCGGGCGCCTTTATCGGATTAAAATCCCACATCTTTCTCTCAAAAGCTCATCCTGATGTTTATCTGGCTGAATTGATGATTAGCCACCCGGAATTAAAACAGGATTCTGATAATCTTGATATACAGGAGTTTATGTCCTCCGGAAAATCCCTTGACACCCTTGTGGAAGAAGCAACAGTGATCAGAGAGAAGTTTAAAACCGGAAGCTGGATTTTGGGAGCTTTTATGGGACTGGTAATTGCCTTCAGTTTGCTGAGTCAGACTACTTACAGAAAAAATGAGGATTATAAACCAGATAAAGGTAACTGCTACAGCTGTGGCCGGTGTATGGATTATTGCCCGGTAGAAAAATGATAAGAATGAATATGGAGAAGCAAGAAAAAATACTATTACTGTCAAAGTTAATCACTGGTACAGGACTTTTTGCCGGACTGGTAGCCATCATATTATTATTGAACTTCCTGCAGATGCAAAAGCAGGATCCGATCGAGTCATCAGTGATAGCCGCCTTAGTTGAACGTCTTGATCAGGCTCCTGATAATGAAGCCCTGAAATTGGAAATCCGACAACTGGATCTGTTGGCACGAAAAGCATATTTCACCAGTGAATGGCAGGTAAAAACCGGCGGATTTATCCTTCTCTTTGCCGGAATTTTTCTAGGTCTGTTATTGAAGATGCAACATGATCTAAAAAGCAAAATTGAAGAACCCCTGAATCCTGATTATGACAATCAGAATTCTCGAAAAAAATCTATCTATTGGGTTTGGAGCATAGGAGCTATCATGTTTATTGCAGCACTAGGAGCCGCGTTTTCAACAAACAACCAATTAGCAAACTACGATGAATTCAAATTAGCTCAACGAAAAGCAGAAGAAAAGGCAAAAGAAACAATCACCGAAGAAATCGAAATAATAAACCTAAGCAAAACCAATCCACCAATCTCAACCGAATCACCGAATCACAGAATCACCGATCCCCGATCCCCCGACCCTCCCCTTCAACGCCTTCCGTGGCCCATTCTCAAACGGAGTAGCCTTCGTAAAAAACATCCCAACGGAATGGGATGTATCAACGGGAAAAAATATTATCTGGAAAGCTGCTGTTCCGCGATCGGGCTTCAATTCACCAATTATCTGGGGAGATAAAATCTTTTTAGCCGGTGGAGATAATGATGCCCGTGAGGTCTATTGCTACAACCGAAATACTGGTGAAATGCTATGGCAAAAAGAAGTGAATAATATTGAAGGATCACCTGCTGCTCCGCCCAAAACAACCTCTGATACAGGACTGTCTGCACCGACTATGACAACAGATGGTGAGGCAGTTTATGCAATTTTTGGAACGGGTGACCTGATTGCATTTGATTTTTCGGGAAACAGAATATGGGCCAGAAATATGGGAGTGCCTGATAATCACTACGGACATAGCTCATCACTGATCTATCATGAAAATAAACTAATCATCTTATATGACACCAATCGAGGTGGGAAGATTTCTGCACTCAATACTGCTGATGGAGTAACTATCTGGGAAGTAATAAGAAAGAATAAGATTTCATGGTCTTCACCAATACTGGCTGAAATAGATGGAAAAATGCAGATACTAACTACCACTGACCCTTTTATTGCTGGTCATGATCTGGAATCAGGAGAGCAACTATGGTCTGTTGAATGTCTTATGGGTGAAGTAGGTGCTTCTGCTTCATACGGACAAGGATTGGTTTTTGGATCTAATGAATATGCCCGATTGGTGGCTATAAGACCAGGTGAGAATCCTGAAATTGTTTGGGAAAATGACGAATATCTGCCTGAAGTTGCTAGTCCGGTAGAATCAGAGGGCCTTTTGTTTATTGGAACCAGTTACGGAGTATTTGTTTGTTATGATGCTCTCACAGGAGAGAAGTACTGGGAACATGAAGGATATGAAGGATATTATGCTTCACCCATTGTGGCTGATGGAAAAGTCTATGCGGTTGATATGGGGGGGATAATGCACATTTTTGAGGTTAATAAGGAACTGAGAGTTATAGGCGAACCTAAATTAGGCGAAAAAGTGGTTGCGAGTCCGGCTTTTGCCGACGGAATGATTTACCTGAAGGGAGATAAAAGCCTGTTTTGTATAGGAAATAAGTAATTGAGAATGGAGTTGAACCTGAGAGATTTGGATCATATTATTGCAGACCTTGGTAAAGGAACTGAACAGGTAATACCTATTCTTCAGGCTATACAGCTTAAGTATAATTTTCTCCCAGAAGAGGCTTTGCGATATATCTGCGATAATACCAATATCACCGCGGAGCAGATTACCGGTGTGGGTAGTTTTTATTCTCAATTCAGGATGGAGCCGGCAGGTGAGCACATTATTAAAGTTTGTGTTGGCACCGCCTGTCACGTGAAAGGAGCCGGCTTAATTCATGATGCTATTATCAGAGAATTAAATCTTGAAGGTGCCCGACTAACCGACGAGCGTGGAATGTATACTCTTGAAAAAGTCAGCTGCCTGGGATGTTGCACAATTGCCCCGGTAGTGCAAATTGATCAGGTGACGTACGGCCATGTTGCACCAGACCAGGTAGGCAAAGTTATTAAGGATTTTGAGGAGAATAAAAAGTCAGACAAAAAGGGCTTATTCAGAAAAGCAGATGGAAGTGAAATTGCTGGCGAAATCAGAATCGGACTAGGTTCATGCTGTGTGGCTAGTGGGAGTGATGAAATCAGAGATGCTGTTCAGGATGTTGTGGATACAAAACATCTGCCTGTCAAATTAAAACATGTTGGCTGCGTAGGTATGTGTCATCAGGTTCCACTGGTTGAGGTGATTCCTGTTAATGGTGATGTGACTCTATATGCCAAAGTAAAACCAGAAGACGTATCGAAAATCGTTAATCGTCATTTTGCACCTCCCGGATTATTAAACCGATGGGGAGATAAACTGATGAATCTTGCCGGATGGATACAGGATGATAGTAATTGGGATGGAATTGACAGATATTCAATAGATTACCGCGATAAACCAGTATCAGCCTTTCTCGGAAAACAAGTTCCGATTGCAACTGAACACAGAGGGGTTATTAATCCATTGGATTTAGCCGAATATAAAAGCAAAAGTGGATTTCTGGCATTGAAGAAAGCATTGAAAGAAATGACCCCGGAAGAAGTGATTAATGAAGTTAGGAATTCCGGAACACGTGGACGAGGAGGTGCTGGGTTTAGTACAGGAACAAAATGGGAGCTTGCTGCCCGGGCAGAGGGAGAAATAAAATATTTGATTTGTAACGGAGACGAAGGAGATCCGGGAGCTTTTATGGATCGGATGCTGATGGAGTCTTATCCATACAGAATGCTGGAAGGGATTCTGATTGCTGCCTATGCAACCGGGATTCACCAGGGATATGTCTATCTGAGAGCAGAATACCCACTGGCCGTTACAAGAATTAAAAAAGCAGTTGAAATACTGAAGGAGGAAGGACTGATTGGTGATAATATTCTGGACTCTGGGTTTAGTTTTGATCTTCGTATTTATGAAGGTGCCGGTGCTTTTGTTTGTGGAGAAGAAACTGCCCTGATGGCCTCGATCGAAGGCAAAAGAGGGTTCCCAAAGGCTCGTCCCCCTTATCCTGTTGAAAAAGGATTATTTGGAAATCCTACCCTGGTGAATAATGTCGAAACTTTCTCTGTAATACCTTTCATTATCCGTAGTGGTGCTGATAGATTTAACTCTATAGGCACAGAAACCAGTAAAGGAACTAAGGTGTTCGCACTGGCCGGTAAAGTGGCACGTGGTGGATTGATTGAAGTGCCGATGGGAATTAGTATACGTGAAATTGTAGAAGAGATTGGAGGAGGTGTTCCTGGTGGTAAAAAGTTTAAGGCTGTTCAGATTGGCGGACCATCAGGAGGGTGTATCCCCGCAGAATTGGCAGATGCTCCTATCGATTTTGAATCGTTAAAGGAATTGGGCGCCATGATGGGATCAGGTGGCATGGTTGTTCTGGATGAAGATGATTGTATGGTGGATATTGCCCACTATTTTCTGTCATTCACTCAAAACGAATCTTGTGGGAAATGTACGTTTTGTAGAGTTGGAACTAAACGAATGCTGGATATTCTGGATAGACTGACAAGCGGCAAAGCAAAAAAAGGAGATCTTGAGGAACTGGAGAATTTGGCTGACTGGACTAAGAAAGGCAGTTTATGTGGATTAGGAAAATCAGCTCCGAATCCAATCCTGTCAACCTTGCGTTATTTCAGGGAAGAATATGAGGCCCACCTAAATGGAAATTGTCCAACCGGTAAATGTGCAGAACTTATAGAGTATCACATTACAGACGATTGTATCGGATGTACCTTGTGCGCTCAGAAATGTCCGGTGAATGCCATCCCATTTGATCCCCATAACAAGCATATTATTAATACCGATCTCTGTATCAAATGTGATACTTGTCGTATAGTTTGTCCGGAGGAGGCGATAATAAAAAGATGATGAAGAAAGTGATTTCTATAATAATTGATCATAAGGAAATTCAGCTTGAAGCCGGAGAAACAGTTCTTCAGGCTGCCCTGAGAATGGGAAAAGAAATTCCTACGATGTGCTATTATGAAGGATTGGAAACTCACACCAGTTGTATGATGTGCATGGTGAAGGATGCTAAAACCGGAACACTATTTGCCTCATGTAGTAAACCTGCGGAAGAAGGGATGGATATTATTACAAAGGATGAAGAGATCATAGAGGCCCGCAAAACTGCTCTCGAATTACTCCTCAGCGATCATGTAGGAGACTGCGAGGCACCTTGTCAGCTAAGTTGCCCGGCCCACATGAATATTCCAAGAATGAACCGTTTGCTGGCAGAAGGCAAAACTCAGGAGGCCTATGAAGTGGTCATGCAAGACATCCCATTGCCATCAGTATTAGGCAGGATTTGCCCGGCCCCCTGCGAAAAAGCCTGCAAAAGAAAGGAAATTGATACGGCAGTATCGATTTGTTTGTTAAAGCGTTATGCTGGTGATTTTGGAAAAATCGAGTCACAGAATCACCGAGTCGCCGAATCACCGATCCCCCAAATCGCCATCATCGGCTCAGGTCCAGCAGGCCTGACAGCTGCTTATTACTTGCGAAAGAGAGGATATCAAGTAAAAATCTTTGAGAAGGAAGTCCGGCTTGGCGGAGAACTAAGGCACCCTGATTTGCATGAAAAGTTACCAGCAGAAGTGCTTGATAGAGAGATTGATGTTATTTTGAATACGGGAATTCAGGTTCAATTTGGGGTCGATGCTGACCTTGCTTTTATTGAAGGCCTCCAAGACGAATTTGCAGCAGTCGTAGTAGCTACTTCAGTGCCTAAATTCGAAGTTCGAAGCTCGAAGTTCAAGAATCAAGACATAAGAGTTTTTCCAATTCAAAGTGCAAAACTCGCTATTCAGGCAGTAGCAAGAGGTAAAAATGCAGCATTTGAAGTTGACCAATTTTTGAAAGGGGAGAATGTCACTGGTGAACCCAAACGCTTCAACTCACGATTTGGGAAACTTCTTGAGCCTGAATTTGCCGAATATCTCAAAGAGTCAAATGATTTAGACAGACTGGAGCCTGAAGTTTTAGCCAATGGTTTTTCTTCTGATCAGGTAAAAGCCGAAGCAGCACGATGTCTGCACTGCGACTGTCGCAAACTCGACAATTGTAAGTTAAGAGATTATTCAGATGAATATGCCGCTAGTCAAAGGAGATATTTCTCCATACATGACAGGCAATTAGTGACTAAAAATATCCAGCAGGATGTAGTAATTTATGAACCCGCCAAATGTATTAAATGCGGGATATGCGTGAGAATAACAAGTAAATACAAAGAAAAATATGGATTTACCTTCATAGGAAGAGGCTTCGACGTGCAAATACAGATTCCGTTCGGAGAATCAATCGCCAAGGGCCTGCAAAAAACCGCCAAAGAGGTAGCAAAAGCCTGCCCAACAGGTGCAATATCGGACCCAACGAGAATAAAATGAAAAAGATAACAATAACAGCAATCATCCTAACCCTAACCATCTCCCTGATGGCTCAATCCTCATGGCCAATATTCCGTGGAGATCAACAGCTTCTGGGTGTTAGCACCGAAACATTCTCGTCTAATCCGAAACTACTATGGAGCATGAAGCCCGGAGGAGGAATACTGGCTTCACCGGTGGTGAGCAATGGCATTATGGTGGTAGGCTCTGAAGATGGATTGGTTTATGCTATAGATGAGACTGGAAAGAAGATATGGGAATTTGATACAGAAAATGCCATCGAAGCATCGGCCTTGATTCTTGACGGAGTAGTTTTTATTGGAAATCTCGACGGAGCCTTATATGCTCTGGATTTGAAAACCGGACAAAAAAAATGGGTATATCTTACTGAAAATCAGATCATGGGTTCTCCTAATTATTGGGTTGTGAATGGAAAGACCAGCTTGGTTGTGGGTAGCTATGATTATTATCTTCATTGTGTAGATGCTGAAACAGGGGATAGTTTATGGAGATATGAATCAGATAATTTTATCAATGGAGCAGCCGGATGCTCTGATGGGAAGGCTGTTTTCGGAGGTTGCGATGGTTTCCTTCATGTAATCGATATTGCTACAGGAAAACCAGACAATAAGGTTGAAGTAGCTTCCTACGTTGCCAGCTCGGTAGCTGTTTCAGAACGGGAGGCATATTTGGGCGATTACGATGGAAGCTTTACCTGTGTTGACCTTATCAATGGTAAAATACAATGGAAGTTTGAGGAGGAGGACATGAATCTTCCGTTCATAGGTTCTCCATCTGTGAGTAAGGATTTGGTGATCATCGGTAATCGAGATAAGAATGTATATTGCTTAAGCCGAATAGATGGCAGACTGTTGTGGAAAACCAATTCAGGGAGCAGGGTTGATGCATCACCGGTTATTATTGGAAATAAGGTGCTTATAGCAAATATGAGGGGCGACCTTCAGATTCTTGACCTGGAAACTGGAAAAATAGAATGGAATTACGAAATTGGGAGTGGAATAATTAGTAATCCTGCTGTTAGCAACGGAAAAATATGGGTGGCAGCAAGCGATGGATTTATATACTGTTTTGGAAAATGAAGATACTACAAATAATACCCGGCTCCGGAGGGAGTTTTTATTGCGGAAACTGTCTGCGCGATAGTAAATATGTTGAGGCTTTGAAAAAGCTTAACCATGAGGTAGTGAAAATACCAATGTATTTACCGCTTTTTGATGATGTTGATGACCAGGTCAAAGAGGTGCCGGTTTTTTACGGTGCCATCAGTATTTACCTGAAGCAGATGTCGCCGTTTTTTAGAAAGGCACCGAAATGGTTCGACAGATTTTTGAATTCAGGACCTATGCTGAAGTTTGCGGCAAAAATGGCCGGTTCAACCCGTGCAACCGGACTGGAAGATATGACCATTTCTATGTTGCTGGGAGAAGAGGGAAAGCAAAATGAAGAACTTGACAGGATGGTCAACTGGATTGGTGATAATTGTAATCCGGATGTTATCCATATGTCTAATGCCCTCCTGAATGGAATTGCTCCTAAGCTGAAACAGGTGTTGAATGTGCCAATAATATGCTCCCTGCAGGATGAAGATGTTTGGATTGATCCTATGGAGGAGAAATTTCAAAAGCGGAGCTGGGGACTAATGGAGGAGAATTCAGAATTTATCGATGCCTATATCAGTGTAAGCGAGTATTATTCAAAACTGGTTCAGGAGAAGATGAACATCCCAAAAGAAAAACTCCACACTCTACACCTAGGAGTAGACCCCGAAGAATATAGCACCAATGAATCCCCGAGTCCCGAGTCCCGAGTCCCCGAGTCCCGAAATATCGGCTTCATCTCCAGAATGTGCCACGGAAACGGAGTAGATATCATGATTGATGCTTTTGTTAAGCTGAAAAAAATGGATGGTTTCGATGATGTGAAACTGATCATGACAGGTGGATCTACCGGAGATGACAAGGAGATATTAAAAACAATAAGGAAAACCATAAAAGCGGCCGGTTTACAGGATCAGGTGATTTTTGAAGAGGACTTTGAGAAGGAAGGTCGTACCCGGTTTTTCGATTCGGTTTCATTTATTTCAGTGCCTGTTCGCAACGGCGAGGCATTCGGATTGTATTTACTAGAGTCAATGGCATCGGGTGTGCCTGTTGTCCAGCCGGCTCTGGGTGCATTTCCTGAGATCATTGAACTGTCAAAAGGAGGGATGACTTATGAGCCAAACACGCCAGAAAAAATTGCTGATACCTGGGCAGATCTGCTTAATCATCCCGAGGAAATAAAAAAAATGGGAGAAGCCGGCAGATCAGGAGTGGCAAAACACTTCAATATTTATGACCAGGGTAAGCAATTGATAGATATCTATAAAAAACTGATTAACTAAAACTCAGATCAATGCTGCTTCAAATTGATAATATTGATAAAAGCTTTTACCTGAAGGATGGCAGATTGGCCCGAAAAGTGCTTAATGCTTTGAGTATGCAGGTTAGTGAAGGTGAGAGCGTGGCTATCGTTGGTCCCTCCGGATCAGGAAAAACCACTCTGCTCAATTTGATCGCTTTGCTTGATAAACCAGATGCAGGTGAAATAAATTTTTCAGGTGTAAGCCTGTCCGGATTATCCGGAAAAAAACTTGATGAGTATCGTAATCAGTCGATAGGAATTGTCTTTCAGCTGCATCATTTAATGCCACAATTGAGTCTTCTTGAAAATGTTCTGTTACCAACTTTGGGAGCTGGCAATAAAAATGTTGATAAGCTTTCACGTGCCAAAGAATTATTGCAACGCGTTGGAGTTTGGGATCAACGACATCAAAAGCCTGGTGAATTGTCAGGAGGTGAGTGTCAACGTGCAGCAGTAGTCAGAGCTTTGATAAGCCAGCCAGACCTTCTTTTGGCTGATGAGCCAACCGGAGCCCTTGATGAGGAGAATGCTGGCAAACTGTCTGATTTGCTTTTAGAGATTCACAAGGAGCAGGGTACTGCTTTGATCATGGTTACACATTCTGCTGAACTGGCTGCCAAAATGGACCGTAGATTGGTTCTCAGAAACGGACAACTTGAAGAAAGTAAATAGATCAATGAGTCGCATAAAACTGATTCTTAAAAGCTTTGTCTATTACTGGCGCAAAAACCTGGCCGTTGGAATTGGCGTGGCGGTGAGCACAGCTATCCTGACCGGCGCTCTGGTGGTTGGAGACAGTATGCAATACAGCCTGCAACGATTAGTTGATCTGCGTTTGGGTGAAATGACTCACACCCTGAATGCCGGCGACAGGTTTTTTACCCGCCAACTGGCTTTTCGCATGGAGAAAGATCTTGATGTTTCAGTGGCTCCGGTTTTACTGTTAGAGGGTAGTGCTGTTGTAGATGGCGGACAAAAACGTTTGCCCAAAGTCCAGGTTTTGGGGGTGAATGATCAGACCGATAAGGTTTTTGGTTTAGAAAACTGGTTTGCAGACATAAGCGATGATGAAGTTATTATTTCAGAAAATCTGGCTAAACGTCTTGATCTTAAGATAGGCGAACCCGTCCTTTTCAGAATAAGAAAAGCCAGCCTGATTCCTTTGAATGCCCCTTTTGTTTCGGATGAGGAGATAAGCATGTCTCTGCGGCTGACGGTTAAGGCAATTGCAGACCAAAACCAAATGGCACGTTTTAGTCTTCACAATTCACAAACTGCTCCTTTCAACGCATTCATTTCTTTAACTCGTCTGGATCGGTTGATGGAACTGAACGGCCAGGTGAACACTCTTCTCATCGCCGGATCAGGGATAGAAACTGAACAGATTGAAGAGAGCCTGCAGAACACATGGGAATTAGGAGATCTGGGTCTGAAAATTAAAGAAACACTCAATGAACAAGAATGGGAAATAACTTCAGATCGGGTGTTTCTTGATGATGTTCTTGTCGATCAATTGCTTAATACTCAATGGTCAGCAGAGCCTATTGTGTCTTACTTTGTCAATAAGATTGAGGCCAATAATGTTACCACCCCGTATTCTTTTCTTTCTACCCTGCCGGATGCTGAATGCGGACGGGAAGAGCTTGTCATAAACAAATGGTTGGCAGATGATCTAAAGGTTGACGTTGGAGATAGTTTGACAATTACTTACTATGAGGTTGGACCATTACGGCGCCTTACTGTGAAGGATGTTAGTTTCAGTATAAAAAGTATTGAAGCCATGAAAGGGCGTTTTGCCGACCCGAGCCTGACACCAGATTTACCGGGTTTATCTGATGCCGGGAATTGCCGCGACTGGGAAACCGGAGTGCCAATCGATCTGGAATCTATCAGGGATAAAGACGAAGACTACTGGGATGAATGGAAGGGTAGTCCTAAAGCTTTTGTGGCCCTGTCAACTGCGAACGAACTTTGGTCTAATCGTTTTGGCTCCCTCACAGCAGTTCGATATAAAGGCCCTGACTTTTCAGAGAAGACATTTCAAGATCAATTCAGCAAAGATTTTCAGATCAGAAAGCTGGGATTTGTGGTGCTTGATGCCCGTGAATCAGGTCAGAGAGCAGCTCTGGAAGGAGTGGATTTTGGTGAGTTATTTCTCGGATTGAGCTTTTTTGTTCTGCTGGCCGGAGTAATTCTTAGTCTTTTACTCTATAATCTGACGATCCAGAGTAGGGTAGAGCAAATTGGAGTAATGCGATCAATTGGGTTGACCAAAAGTTTTATCAGAGGTAGTTTATTGGCGGAAATTGGACTAATATCCATAGTGGGAGGATTGCTGGGTTTACTGTTGACATGGGCCTATAATGAGCTTATTTTTGCCGGATTAAACGGGATCTGGCAGGGTATTATCAGAACTGATGTGATTAGCCTGCGTTTGAATCCTGGAACTCTTGCAACTGGCTATGGAATCAGTGTGCTTATCGGAATAACAGGATTATTTTTTGCTGTTAACACACTTCTGAATAAACAGCTTGCACAGTTAAAGAAGGGTGGATTCGGATCCCGGACAAAAGGATTCAAGAACCTCGAAACCTATGTAGCTATTCTTTCAGGAATCATCGCAATTATGATCTTGATGTGGCAGGTATTGCAGAATAAATCCTATGATCCAACCAGCTTTTTTATGGCAGGAGGATTGCTACTGCTTTCATTAAGTCTTTCAACAGACTTGTTGTTTTACCATCTTGATAAATCCGCTTCCAATAAGACAAGCAATTGGAGACTGGCATGGAAGAATGCCGTAAGAAACCGGGGACGAAGCTTTTCCATTATATTACTCCTGGCGCTGGGAACCTTTTTGATAGTTACAGTTGGTGCCAATCGAAAGAATCCCTTTGGTACAGAAATAAGCAAGGAAAGCGGAACCGGTGGATTTCTCTTTTTTGCAGAGACCACAGTCCCGGTATTACAGGACTTAAATGACCAGGAAACCCAAAGTAGTTATTCTATGGATCAATCAACCGAGTTTGTACAGATCAGGGTAGCTGATGGTGATGATGCCAGCTGCCTGAACCTGCATGCAGTTTCTCATCCCCGCTTGCTGGGTGTTGATCCTGAGTTCTTATCGGGCAGGTTCAGTTTTGCAACGAAAACACCATATCTGGATGAGGAGAATCCCTGGGGATCATTGGATCAGGAATTTGAAGGGAATATTATTCCGGGGATTGCTGATCAAACCATAATTCAGTGGAGTTTAATGAAGTCTGTTGGCGATACATTATGGTATACTGATCAGTTAGGTGAGGAGTATGGTATTGTACTAATCGGAGGTCTGGTTAGTTCAATTTTCCAGGGCAATCTAATAATATCAGAGGATAATTTTATTAAGCATTACCCCAGCTCAAGCGGCTCCGGTATTTTTCTGGTCGAAGGTGATCCTGCTATCCAGGGGGAAATAGCCGAAGAGCTAAATTCAGGACTTAGAGATTTTGGACTAAATCTGCAATTTACACCAGAACGATTAGCAGAGTTCAGTTCAGTTGAGAATACCTACCTCTCGATATTCTTGTTATTGGGAGCATTGGGATTGTTGATTGGCACTCTCGGATTAGGGATAGTACTGGCCAGAAGTGTCCAGGAACGCCAACAGGAGATTGCTTTGCAAAGAGCAATAGGGATACCACGGCATAAGATCTTCACAGGAATTTTAATAGAATTCTCTGGTTTAATGATTCTGGGAATTCTGATAGGATCAATATCAGCAATAACAGCAGTTTTCCCGGGATTAATCAGTCCGGGAAGCGAAGTACAAGTCACCTCACTAATTGGATTAATTGCTTTAATCATACTAAACGGATTAATCTGGATTTCAATTTTTGCCAGTTTCTCCATGAGAAAAGAGAATTTGGCATTGGTTTTAAAAAGTGAATAGAAGTAGTCAAAAACCGGGATGCTTATAAGAAGATATTTATTGCTGATGAATACATGATTCTCGAAGAGATACGAAAAATAACATAATATTATTCGGTTACGATATAAAATCATTATATTTGTGCATGATTGAAAGAATTCTCTTAGAAACAATCAGGCAAAGGGGGCCGTCGGATAAAGCAATAATTATTCTTGGCTCCAGACAGGTGGGGAAAACCACTCTACTGCAGGAGCTTACAAAAGAAAGACAGGATAAGCTGGTGTTAAATGGTGATGAACCTGACATAAGGGAGTTAATGTCTAATCCTAATTCTGAGAGGTTAAAGAGTATTTTTGCCGGGAAGACTTTGATTATTATTGACGAAGCTCAGATGATTCCCAATATCGGGATCACCCTGAAGTTAATAACAGACAGAATTCAGGGAATTCATCTATATGTCACCGGTTCGTCTTCTCTGGAATTGGCGAACACAATAAATGAGCCCCTAACCGGTCGTAAGCTCGAATTCCATATACATCCATTGTCGCTCGGTGAAATGATTCAGCATAACGGACTCCTGAAGGAAAGAAGATTGCTCCCACAGCGCCTTGTTTTTGGATATTATCCGGAGGTAGTTACTAGTGCTGGACAAGAAGTTGCACTGCTGAAGGAGTTGGCATCTAGCTATTTATATAAAGATATTTTATCTTTTGGTATAATTAAAAAACCAGTTGTACTTGATAAGTTATTAAGGGTTCTGGCCTTGCAGTTAGGGTGTGAGGTTTCATACAATGAACTGGCCCAACTTGTAGGAGTGGATAAGGAAACAGTGGAAAGGTATATAGATTTGCTCGAAAAGGCATTCATTATATACAAGTTGAATTCCTTAAGCAGGAACGTCAGGAACGAAATCAAAAAGGGAAAAAAGGTTTATTTCTGGGATAATGGGATAAGAAATGCGATTATTGGAAACTTTTTACCCTGGGAGAACAGAACTGACCAGGGGGCTCTTTGGGAAAACTTCATCATAGGTGAACGAATGAAGCATCTGTCATACCAGAATTTTTACGGTCAAACATACTTTTGGAGAACAAGTCAGCAACAGGAAATTGATCTGATTGAGGAGAAGGATGGTGCTTTTAATGTTTATGAATTTAAAGTGAATCCTCGAAAAACATCAAAAATTCCCCTTACGTTTTCAAAAGCCTACCCGGTTAACAAGTTTATGACTATACATCCTGCAAATATTGAAGAAATATTAAAGTAAACATTCAGTTTCGTATTACCAGGCTTGTTATAATCCCTCCTGGTCTCCTGATGATTTGTGAGAACTCTCCTTTTTTCAATGAGGCCTTGAAATTTCTCTGGATAAACGGAGAGAAAGGGAATCCTTTCTATGCCCGTCCGCTAATGGTCAACGAAGGAGCATCTATGAGTAAGACCTGGCCATTCCACGAGAAGTATTATGCTCAGGAGAAAAATGGTGGGATTCCGGATTGGGTTAAGTGAGCTATCCTTTTTATTGCATAGAATGGTATTGATATAATTGGCAGAATTTTATTAAACTCAAGCTGCGAGATTCTAATACCAGCAGGCAAATGATATTTCTCAAGATAGATATGCATGCTTCGAAAAGAGCCGGTTTTTCCTGCTTTTACTTCAATTGGTAAAGCATATGAGCCACTTGGAATGATATAGTCGATTTCGGCACTACTATTCCGTGCTTCGCGAGCCCAGTAAAATAGTGCCGGGGACAGATAATAATCACGATATGCTAATAACTCCTGAGCTGTAAGTTGTTCAGCAATAGCCCCTTCATTTACTTTTATAAAACTTTCATCAGTAGAAAATAGTATTTCACTACTTAGTCCGCACATATTTTGCATTAAGCCAATATCAAGAAAAATTGTTTTAAAGTGCCTCTCTTTGGCATTAGCTTCAAGGGGCAAACCTTCACCACTTGTCTGTTTAATCCTCAAAACCACTCCTGCCTTTTCCAAAAGTTCTAACGCCCCTTTTAAGTCACGAGATTGCATGCTGGCATCAACGTGAGAGTATTTAAACTTCCTTCCAATCATTTTAGGAACAGCAAAGAAAATCTTTTCAAGATATTTGTGCTTCACTTTACTGGCGTATTTACCAAAATCATCACGGTAAGTTTGAATAATAATCGTTTGGATTCGAAAGCATTTATCCAGATTGGAAGTAGATGCATATTCTGAAACAACTGCCGGCATTCCGCCAATTATGGAATATTTTCTAATAAGTGAAATAAGATGTTTGTGGATAACAGGAGACGGAAGATTATCCCATGTAGATGTTTCAATTATTTTTCTGCTTCTGTTCTCTCCAATAGAATCAAGAAACTCTAAAAAGGAAAGTGGTTTCATATACAGGTACTGAACCCTGCCTACAGGCATCCTGAAATCTTCTTGAGATATCGCAAATTCTAATAATGAGCCTGCACCAATAACATGCAGCTCTGGCATCTGTTCATAGAAATATCGCAAAGCACTAATTGCATTCGGACAATCTTGTATTTCGTCAAAAAACAGGAGTGTTTTTCCAGGAATAATATTTGATTTGGAAAGAACAGAGAGGTTTTCAATTATTATTTTTGGCTCCAGCGTATCAAAACAGGTATTGTATTGTGGTTTCTGTTCAAAATTTACCTCCACCATATTGTCAAACTCATTTTCACCGAACTTTTTTATGGAATATGATTTTCCAACCTGTCTGGCACCACGTACCAGAAGAGGATACCTATTTGCTTCTTTTTTCCAGCTTCTGAAAACTTCGTCAATATCTCTTTTCACTTTGTTTTTCTTTATTAAGACAAGTTTACTGATAATTAGCATAAAATACAAGGCTAAAATCAGCAAAGAATGAATAAAATACAAGGCAAAAATCAGCGGAAAGGTAAATGCGGTTATTCGGTTATTCCGTTATTCCGTTATTCAGTGACTCCGTGACTCGGGATGCAGGGGCCTTCAATCTTCGACTTTGCCGGGTAACAATTTGGATCCCTTATCGGATAATTTGAGATAATAGTTGTGCATGGATTAATATGAATCTCAACTTTTGCCAGTTTATCAATGAGAATAGAAAAATTGGCATTAGTTTTAAAGAATGAATAGAAGACGTCATTCGTCATTCGGAAGAGCTCAGTTTTCAGGGCTTCGACTCCGCTCAGCCACCGGTCCCCGAATAACTGAATAACCGAATCCCCGAGTCCCCGAATCCCCGAGTCCCCGAATCCCCAGGAACAAAGTGAGCGAGAATTACCTGAATTAACCCGAATTAACCGAATCCCATGAAACTAACAAAAGCCCTAATCCCAGCACTCCTCTTCCTCCTAATCGCATGCACCCCAAAAACTCCCCTCCCCAACATCATCATAGTAATCACCGATGATCAGGGCTACGGAGATCTCTCTGTGTACGGGAGTCCTGATGTCCATACTCCAAATCTTGATAAATTGCATGAGCAAAGCATACGGTTTACGGATTTTCAGGTTAGTCCTACTTGTTCCCCAACACGTTCTGCCCTGGAGACCGGACGTAGTCCTTTCAAAAATGGGATTACACATACCATCTATGAAAGAGAACGGATGACGGTGGATGCGCTTACACTCCCACAAATGCTGCATGATGCCGGTTACCTTACTGCCATTTTTGGTAAGTGGCATCTGGGTGATGAGGATGAGCACCAACCGGAGAACAGAGGATATGATCGTGTATTCATCCATGGGGGTGGTGGGATAGGACAGAAATATCCCTGTTCCTGTGCCGATGCTCCGGGTAATTCCTATTTCAGTCCTGTGATAAAAGATCAGAGTATTTTTGTTAAGACAGATGGCTTTTGTACAGATGTTTTTTTCAATGAGGCCTTGAAATTTATCCGCTTGAACGGAGAGAGAGGAAAACCTTTTTATGCTCGTATATCTACCAATGCACCGCATGCCCCATTTATTGCACCTGAGAAGTATACAAAGAAATTTGCTGAAGCCGGATACGGAGGTAGTGCCCAGGGTTTTTACGGCATGGTTGAGAATATTGATGATAATGTAGGTTTACTAATGCAAAAGCTGGAAGAATGGAACCTTGCTGAGAATACGCTTTTAATTTTCATGTCAGACAATGGTAAAGCTTTGCACAGTTCGTATAATGCAGGTATGAAGGGTTATAAAGGAACTGTCCACGAAGGAGGCACAAGAGTACCATTCTTTGTACGCTGGCCGGCTAAATGGGAAGGAGGAAGAGATGTTGAGACTCTTGCCTCTCATATCGATATTTATCCTACTCTTGCAGAAATTGCCGGTATTGAATTGCCTGTGTCTGAGCAGGTTGAAGGACGAAGCCTCTTGCCTCTACTCAATGATCTGAATGTGGAATGGACTGACCGCTACAGGGTCTTTCATACCGGTCGCTGGCCAGTTGGGGATGAACCAAATGATTATCAATACAAGAATTTTGCCATTAGGAATGAACGTTTCAGATTGGTTGGTTTAGATCAGCTATATGATGTTCAGGCCGATCCGGGACAAACAACAAATGTGATCGACCAGCATCCGGAGGTAGTCAAAGCCATGCTTGAATTCTACGATCAATGGTGGTCAGAAGCCCGTCCGCTCATGGTCAACGAAGGAGCAATCATGAGCAAGACATGGCCCTTTCACGAGAAGTATTATTCGCAGGAGAAAAATGGGGGGATACCGGATTGGGTTAAGTGATTCGGTGACTCCGTGACTCATAATCAGGTGATCGCTGGTTCAAGCCCTGGTGGGCCCACTACTAACAATCAAACACTTACCCATAATACAGGGTAGGTGTTTTTTTATGGGTTGCCAGGTTGGGGTGGAATTTGGTCATCATATCCTCAAAATCATTCTATTTTAAATGTATTACCTGTAATACAGGATTGTCATTTTCATCCATACCTTTTGCTAGTTCAATCAGCATCTTCTGTTTTTCAGGAAATTTTGTTTTTTTACTTTTGAAGTAGTCTTTTTCTAGCATATCAATAAAATCAATTGCTTGAATTGATTTTACCAATTTGTTATCATTAGTTGCATTCATAAAAAACAAAAAGGTAATTCCGTGCCCTCCATCAATATCATTGATCAAACCGTCAGGATTAGGGACTCTCGGGAATTCAAATTTATAATTAAAAATAAATTTAGAATCTTTTATGCTAAATATTGATAAATAGAATTCATCATGTATTGTAAAATGATTAAATAAATAATTTCGAGAAATAGTTTCCCAGCTTTTTAATAAATAATTACTTCTTTCATCGTTCCATTTCACAACATTATGAAATATATCATCGGGGCATCTGTGCTTGCCAAAATAATAATAATATACTGCCTTATAATTTCTTGGGGAAAGCAACCTGTAAATAGTGTCACTATTTGCTGATGAAAACTCGTTAGAATCATTTCCTATATGAAAGAATGCTTTATCAGCTATTCCAGTAACTGGTCTTACATTCTTAAGATTTACAATTGGAATATCATAGTTAAGTTTCCCATCATAATCTATAATGTTAAATTGAAAGTCATTTTTGCTAGATGAATATTTCATGGGCTGATAGATCATGATATTATTTTGTTCTAAAAGCATGAACCTATCTACAAGATCAAAATCAAAGAGTGAAATTTTTCTGATATATTTACCATTCAACGAGTATAATAAAAGTTCGCTGGGGCTATTATTCAGAATAAAAATAATTTGGTTTTCAGAATCAACCTGAATATCTAAAGCATTGGTATATTCTCCCGGCCCTTTACCTTTTACTCCTATTTTTCTAATAAACTTGCCAGATTTATCAAACATATAAATATTCTCACCAAATAACCGGCCACCTGAAATAATGAAAATATTTTGCTCTGAGAAGTAAATTTTAGAAACTCTGCCTACATAACATTTGGTAGTGGTTTCCAGTTTAATGTATTCAATGTCATTTGCAATTTCACTTAGTGTACTTTTTATTTCTTTATCTATTAATCCGGCCAGATCAATTTTTATAGGATTATCACTATTTGAGGAGCTGTTTATTTTGATTTGCTGACCTGATGAAAATAATATTAAGAAAATCAAAAACAGTTTAATTTTACTAATGTTTTTCATGGTTTCTGCCATATTTGAGATGTAAAAACCTAAGATAACTATAAAGTAGATAATCCGGAACAAAAAGCAATCAATACTGGAAATCAGTGAGCAGTAGTTTCCAGATATTAATATCCTGTGTACTTGAGTTATCAAAGCATTGCTCCAGTCATCAGCATGAGGTGCTCACGATTGACCGGATTGTCTACATAGCAAGTAAACCCAGAATGTCTAACAACCGAGCCGAAAACCACCAATAGTGTTTCAATAAGTGTAAACTGAATTACTTAAATTATGTAAAGTAAAGTGCTTAAATAATGTAAAATAAAACTACATTTGCATGTAAGTAAAATCCATGATTTACAAGGAACGTATATCAGACACCGAGTTAAAAAGGAAACTCAACGCTTCAGGAGCAGTACTGATTCGAGGCCCCAAAGCTTGCGGAAAAACTGAATCGGCTAAGCAAATAGCCAAAAGCGTGTTGAATGTAGACAGAGATGAAAATGTTCCAGCTCTCATCAATACAGCACCAAAACGATTGTTGGTTGGTGAAACTCCTCGCCTGATTGACGAATGGCAAGTGCAACCCGTACTTTGGGACTACATTCGCCACGAAATAGACGCCCGGCAAAAAAATGCCCAATTCATCCTCACAGGCTCGTCGAATCCCGAAGAATCAGCCAAAATGCACTCAGGCGCAGGCAGGTTTACCATCCTAGAGATGCGTACCATGTCTTGGCAAGAATTAGGCATTTCATCCGGGAAGATAAGCCTGGCTAATCTCTTTAAGGGTGAAAAAATTGATGTCGTTGACCAACCAACAGACTTGGACTTCATCATCGAGAGATTAATCATTGGAGGTTTTCCGACCCTTTTAAATAAAACCATTGACCAGGCAACCGACTTGAACCGGGCTTATGTACAATTACTTGCCGAAGTGGACATGAGCCGGGTATCGAACATCAACCGCGACCCCATAAAAGTTAGAAGTTTGTTACGGTCGCTGGCTCGAAATACAGCAACAATAGTGGATATTACCTCTTTGGAAAGAGATATTCTTGCAAAAGAAAATGCTGGCATAACCCGTCCAACTGTTTACGATTATCTTGATGCCCTTAACCGATTGATGATCACAGAAGAACAACCTGCCTGGAACACACATATTCGTTCATCCCACGCGTTGCGAAAATCACCAAAACGGCATTTTACGGATGTTTCTTTGGCTGTTGCCGCATTGGGAGCGGATGCAAATTCTTTGATAAACGATTTGAATTTTACCGGTTTTTTGTTTGAATCTCTTGTTACTCACGAACTGCGTGTATATGGGCAGGCTAATGATGCCAAAGTTTATCATTACCGCGATTCGAGTGGTTTAGAAGTGGATAGTATCGTCCAAAAATACAATGGTGACTGGTGTGCTTTTGAAATCAAACTTGGTACAGGTCAAATCAATGAGGCAGCGGCAGTCCTGACTAAATTTGTATCTGCTTTGGATACAAATAAAGTGAAACCGCCAACATCACTCAACATTATCACCGGAACCGGAATCAGTTACACCCGTGCCGACGGAATCAATGTTATTTCGCTGGCATCTTTAGGGAAATGAAAACCTAACCATGAAACTATTCAAACTCCCCGTACTTAAACATTGGTCATATCTGGCAGATTTTGTTGTAATTGTGCTTGGTATTATCGTAGCTTTTTCACTAGACAACTGGAATAGTGAAAGAAAAAGGGAAAAAAGATGACAAATCTTGGAATCCCGCTATCCACAGAATGACAAGGTATACAACACCTTACCACGAATTGGAATCCAATACCCTGTACCTCATAATCAGGTGGTCGCTGGTTCAAGCCCAGCTGGATACTGAATATGACGGCAAGCTGTTACTTTGGAATCGAAAAGCTGAAGGTTGTTCCTTTACCAAACCTGGAAGAAACGAATATCCTCCCCCCCAGAGCTTCTATCAACTGTTGATTTAAGTATAAACCAATCCCAACACCTCTGTTGTTTCTTGTTCGATCTTGTTCAATTTTGACAAATCGCTGAAAAACCTCAGGTAGGTATTCCTCTTTTATTCCAATGCCAGTATCTTTAATAGATACCACAACATCCTCAGCATTAATCGAGGCAAGTAAGATAATGCTGCCCTCTTCTGTAAATTTCATCGAGTTCTCTAGAAGATTTCTGATAATCTGCTCAATTCTTCCAATATCAGTATGAATAATCATGTCCTCCTCAGGAATACTATATTTCATTTGAACCTTGCCTTGCAATCTTATGTTGACCAGAGTTTCATACTCTCTGGCCAGCCTTAACAGAAAATCTCTAAGATTATGCTCCTGAAAGTTAACAGATAACTGTCCAGATTCAATTCTTGCCAAATCAAGAATATCCTCAATTAACCTCAGTAAATATTCTGAATTTTTATTAATCAGTTGAAGTCGTTCTTCCAAATTATCGCGTTCTTCCGGATCAAGCAATAGATCAGAAAATCCAATTATTGAATTTAGTGGCGTTCTTATTTCGTGAGACATATTGGCGAGAAAGGAAGTTTTTAGCTGGTCTGATTTTTTTGCTTTTAAGTATTCTTTCAAGTAACTCTTTTTTATAAATCCGAAATAAAAAAGTATTACAATCAAAGCAAAAATAAGTGAATAAAATGAATCGATAGTCCTTGCTTTTGGGCTAGGATATTCACCAAGCAGCTCTGGTATTTTCATCTCCACAATGAAAAGAAAAATCAGATTCATAATAAGCAAAGTACTCCAGAATACAAGACTCTTCTTTGCTTTCATAAGCACCATAAAAGAGAACCAAAGGATAAATAACACACTAATGGCAGCACATAATCCATAATTATAGAACCATGCAAGATTTACGTACAATAGGGTAGCTCCGGTAATAATAGTTTTTAAAAGAGAAAAGTTTTTCATCCGTCCAGCAGCAAAGAATATCACTCCAAAAACTGCCGCACCAATACCGGCAACATAACTTAACTCACCTCTTAAACCAATAAGATTATTCACAAAAAAAGCTATCAAACTGCCAATAAATAGTACTAACGAAGTATACTTAAGTACAGGTTCCTCCAAGGCATGCCCAAAAGACATCGAATTATTATTTGCTCCGTTTTTCACTTTTTGCAAGATACAAGATACTAATCAGTGTCAGTATTGATATACCTAACTATTTGACGAAAAGATAATTCAATCTAAACTGCTCTCCCCACAGTACATCACATAATTACAGTTCCCTATGACACATCCACCAGTCGTAGCATTCAAATTCTCCTGCTTTTGCTTTTTCAAGTCTTTCTTTAGCAGTTTTGGTATCAGTGGCAGGAGGTATTATCACCTAAGGTACAATATTTTTAAACATCAACCCGGAGCAGATATAGTTTTTGTTTTTTCGTAAACAATTCCTAACTTTAAGCAAATCAGACTCTCTCATTGAGTCATAACCTGGAACTACAATGAAAAATACAGGAAAAGCTGGCCTTATGGTTGGCGTTTTAGCTACTATTCTTTTTGCTTGCAGCCCTGATTATAATATTGAAGACCCATCTGAAGCTCCGTTTCATGAGAATGGAGAGGGAATTGTTGGAACCCTTGGTGGGGTAGTGATGGTTGGCGATCAGGATTCACCTATTTATGGGGCTTCATGTATCATGGAGGCTGGAGCCGTAGACGCTCCTGAAAGAATAAAAATAACTGAGGCAACAAATGTTGTAATTCCAGGTGATCCTTCTGCTACCGTTGTTAAATTTGAACCAGATGGATTGTATTTCGAAAAGCCAATTATTATAGGATTACCATATGATCCGGCAACTGCCGATGATGCCGGGATTTTATTTTATGACCCGGAATCAAACTCCGTAACGGAAATGCCTGTTGTTGAGACTGATCTCGCAAATGGTCTTGTGTTTGTAGCCACAGATCATTTCTCCTATTATTTTGCATTAAGGCAAAGAGCCCAGCTTCAGCAAATGATGTATTATAAAGCTTTGCAGGATAAAAAAACAGGAGGTATCGTAAGGACAATTGAGATTGGAGAGCAAATTTGGATGGCAGATAATCTAAATTTTGCTGTTACCGAATTTCCAGGTTCTTATATTTATAAAGATAAAAAAGTAAATGCAAATATTTATGGCAGACTGTATGCCTTTGGAGAAGGCGAGTGGACCATTTGCCCCGAAGGTTTCCATGTGCCCGACAGAAATGAATGGTCGATATTAATCGAGGAAGTTGGCGAAAGCTATTCTGCCCACTACTTGAAATCAAAAAAGTATTGGAATGGTGTAAATACATATGGTTTTAATGCATTACCCGGTGGGTATTATGAAACCAATGGAGGTTTTAGCAGATTAGGATCTCAGGGTTATTATTGGACTTCTGAACTTGATTATCATGAACCTGAATTTGCTTATGCCGCTAATTTCACAAATGATGAGGTCGAGTTTGTCTCCGTCAATAAATTCGATTATATCAGTATCAGGTGTATTCAAGGTGAAAGACAGGGTGGCGGTGGCGGTGAGCATGAAACAGTTCTGGATACACGGGATGGCAGACTATATGATGTCGTAAAGATTGGTGCAGATTGGTGGTTTGCTCAGAACTTGAATTATTCATATTCGGGAGAAGAATTATATCGATCCGATGATCCTCAAGGTGCAGAATATGGCTTGCTCTACCGTTGGGATTATGCTGCATTTTTATGTCCCGATGGCTGGCATCTGCCTACTGACGTTGAATGGGGTGAATTGGAGGTTAGCCTGGGAATGAATCAAAGTGAGGTGAATAGAAATGTCCATAGCGAAACAGGTGATGTGGCTAAAAAATTGAAAGCTACAGGTACCTACTGGCCTTACGGATCAGCAACTGATCAGGTTGGATTTAAAGCCTTGCCAACAGGACATGCAAATGCCTATGCTAATCATTCTAGTGATATTGTTGATATGGGAATATCCACACATTTTTGGACTGCTACAGAGTCAGAGACTTATGATGAATACTATTATTACCGGGGTATTTATAAAAGTCATGATGGGGTAGATCGTACACCAGGCTATCGTTCTTTACAGAAGTCTGTTCGTTGTGTTAAAGATAGAAACTAAGGGAGGATAAGGAGATATCTATTCCCACCTCCAAGGATCCCCAGTCTTCTCCAACCATGGCAATAATTCTTCTTGATAAAGCTTCTGAACTAATTCAGCTTGCTCATCAGCAAGATTATGCATCTGATATGGATCAGCAAGCCGGTCCCATAGATAAATATCTGTTGTTCCTCCAGCCTTACGATCAATCATGAGAGTATATTGCTCTGTCCTGATCCCTCGCTCATCATAACCCAGCATGCTTTTGTAATCTGCTGGTTCAACTTTGTTGAGATTACTACCCCGAATAATCATGTATAATTGAGAGCTGGGAAGATCTTGCTCTTGTCCCTGAAAATATGAAGCAAAACTGCTTCCTTCAACAACTGAAGGAATATCTTCTGAGAAACCCATCAGATCAAGCAGGGTGGGGTAAATGTCTGGAACAGAAAGCAATAACTCGCTATCATGTCGCGGTTGTATCTTTTCAGGCCAACGAATAATGAAAGGAATATTCATAGATTCCTCATATGGATTGGTTTTGGAGATTTTTCCGTGCTTCCCAAGATTATCCCCGTGATCTGAAGTGAAAACTACTATGGTGTTATCATACAATCCATAGTCTTTTAATCCCTGCATTATCCGGCCAAATTGCTCATCAACCCCTGTTACCATGGCCAGCTGGTTTTTAATATGCTTCCTGTAGTATTTTCCCCATCTGTCTGTACTATCTGGAACACTTGGGGTGTTAATCAATACCTGGATTTCAGACTCATAACCATCATACATCCTGACATATCTCTCTGGCAATTGATTATACGGCATGTGAGGTGGATTCATGGAAACAACCAAAGCAAATGGCTCACCTTCCGTACGATACTCACCATTTTCATTGGCCAAATATTTCAGGGCCATATCTGCTTCATGCTCAGGACCCCATTGATCAACATAGTGAAATTCATCCCTGCCGGCATCTGTATCCCAATAGAGCGGCCTCATGTGGTGATCATAAGTGTCGTATGAATACCAGAAGTCAAAACTGTGTCGACGTTCAGGCGGACACCATTCATTCCATTTGGTGTCACCCCGGTTGTTTGCGCAATCGATGTAGGGCTCGTGAGGATAATCTAAATGCCATTTTCCAATATATCCTAAACTGTATCCCTTTGTTTTCAGGATGTCTGACCAACAGATCTCATTTTCTTGCAATTGCATATCCAGCTTGGCCATATGACTTGTGGTATTGCTAACTACACCGTTTGAGATTGGATATTTACCGGTCATAAATTGAGCTCGGTAAGGACTACAAACCGGAGCATTTGAAACGGCATTTGCAATAACAAGACCTTCCGTTGCAAACCTATCGAGATTTGGAGTCAAAACCGGCTCCTTATCTAAAAAGCCCAAAGTACTTGCACGCATCTGATCAGGAAAAACAAATACCAGATTGGGAGGAGATGATGTTTGACAGGAAGAAATAATGATAACAATACAGATAATGACGACAGAAAAGTATTTATTTTTCATAGCAAATAATTCTTTTATCTTGCAAGTTAATATCATAACGCTAAATTACACCAAATGAACATTATTGAACTGGATAATATCACTAAAACTTATGGCTCTCATAAGGCAGTGGATGATCTGACCTTGCATGTTCCAAAAGGAAGTATTTATGGGTTTATAGGACCAAACGGATCAGGTAAAACAACTACCATCCGGATGATCATGAACATTTTGTATCCTGACAATGGCAACATTAAGTTATTCGGACAAGAACTGATAGGTTCTCGCCTGGAGAAGGTTGGATATTTGCCTGAGGAAAGGGGACTGTATAAAAAGATGAAGGTTAAGGAGCTGATCAAGTTTCATGGTGAGCTTAAAGGAGTAGCAGACCTTGATCGTTTGGCAGATGAGTGGCTGGAAAAATTCGATCTTACCAGATGGGCCGATAAAAAAGTTGAAGCCCTGAGTAAAGGAATGAGCCAAAAAGTTCAGTTTATTGTTACTATCATCGACATGCCAGAAATTATTATTCTGGATGAGCCTTTCAGTGGACTGGATCCTGTTAATGCTGAGATTATTAAGGAGGTGATCTTGAAACTACGCGATCAAGGTTCAACTATCATTTTCAGTACCCACGATATGTCGGTGGCTGAAAAGATGTGCGACTATATTTTTATGATTTATAAGGGAAAGAAGGTTCTTGATGGAACCCTACAGTCAATACAGGAAAAATTTGGTAGTGATACTATTCGGGTTCAATCTGAGATGGGAGTGAAGGCTTTTGACGGAATTCAGGGAATAGAAAGAGTGAATGATTTCGGACAGCTGCAGGAAGTGAAGATGATGCCACAAACCGATTCTCAGGAAGTGCTCAAAGCTGTGATGGCCAAGACAAGAGTTCTGAAATTTGAACTTACTTCTCCTTCATTGAATGATATTTTTATACGTATTGCAAGACCTGAAAACAACGAAGATCATGAATAAAGTATGGACATTAATTAAGCGCGAATATCGTGCTGCTGTTAAAACAAAAGGCTTTATTATTGGCCTTGTATTGTTGCCTATTATGATGGGTGGTACCTTTGCAATCATCTTATTAACAGAGGATAATGTTGATTTGAAGAGCAAAACTGTTCTGGTTGTTGATGAATCAGGATCTGTAGGCCAGTTTTTGGTTAATACGGCTAAAGACAGAAATCAAAACTTCATTACCGACAAGGAAACTGGAGAGAAGATTCAACCTGAATACTTCTTTACTCTTGTTGATAAGGAAACTGATTTTGATGCACAGAAATTGACACTGTCTGATAAAGTAAGAGATAGAGAGATTCATGCCTTTGTTCATATTGGTCCTGATGTAATCCATCAGGGAGATGATCCGGAAGGATCACGAATCCTTTATTATGCTGAGAACTCTACCATGGACCCTATTAAGAATTGGGTGTCAGGAAATGCTAATTCCTATATTCGTCAGGTGAGAGTGAAGGCTCTGGGCATCGATGAGGCTAGTGTGCAAAACCTTTTTCAAAGGATTAATGCGGAAGGTATGGGCCTGCTTTCCATTGATTCAAAAACTGGTGGTGTTAAGGATGCAAAGAAGAGTAGTGAACTAGAATCTGTTCTGATTCCTTATGTGATGCTAATGCTGATTTTTATGATGATTATGATGTCTGCTATTCCTCTGCTGACAGCTGTAATGGAAGAGAAAAGTGAACGCATTGCTGAAGTTTTATTGGGCTCTGTAACTCCAACTCAGTTTATGCTTGGAAAGGTTCTGGGTGGATTAGCTGTTGCTTTAACAACAGCATCAATATATGTTTTAGGAGCAGTGTTTACCATTAGTAAACTAGATTATGGCGAATTAATTCCTTATTATATTCTTCCATGGTTCTTTGTATACCTGATTCTGGCAGTAGTCTTATATGGTACTATCATGGCCGCATTAGGCTCATCATGTAATGATTCAAAAGATGCACAGGCTATACAGTTTCCTGCTATGATCCCTATCATGATACCCATGTTTGTTCTCTTGCCAGTGATAAAAGATCCACTTGGTGATCTGGCTACATGGATGTCTTTATTCCCACCGTTTACACCCATGCTAATGCTTGTTCGTCAGGCTACTCCGGTAACCATACCCATGTGGCAGCCAATCGTTGGATTAATAGGAGTATTCCTTTTCACAGCAATGTCAGTTTGGGCAGGAGGACGATTATTCAGATCATGCATAATAATGGTAGGAAAACGCCCAAAAATAGGAACAATGATTAAATACATAATCAAGGGATAAAAAATTATATCCGAAAAAATATCCGCCGTTTATAAAGCCAATAACAAATAAACCATAATACAGACAGCGTAAGCAGTCCGGTGATGAAATCTGCTGTCCAGCTACTAGTCCAGGAAAACAATCCCTGCGAAAAGGGATAGATTACTTTGCGGATTAGCGCAGCTCCACCTACATGGGCAAATAAGTAAATGAATAGAGGGTTCATTCCAACAACTGAGAAGAACAAAACCATTTTGCGATATTTAAGGATATCAATAAGCCAATAGCTAAACGCTAAAACCAGCAGAGTCCAACCGCCACTAACCAAAACAAAAGTACTGGTGCTAATTCTTTTAATTATCGGAGTAAGCGGACTCAAAGCATATCCCAGTACAAGAGCTGCGAGCCCGAATGCAATAAGGCGTAATAATTTTTGCTTCCCCGATCGGCTGCTCATCAGTAATTGTCCGGCTAATACGCCCCAAATAGTATGAGCTGTTGTAGGAATAGCATTGAACATAGCCCAGTTACCAGCTCCGGTTTCACCAGATATTTGCAGGTTAACCCAAGCTCCAAAATTATGTCCGGCTACGAAAGGCTGGTCAAAACCTCCAACCGAGAAGAAGCGATATAAGGCTTCAGTCAGAATTAGCAAAGCAATAGAGAATGAAATCTGAAACCATACCGGCTTCTTCATAACCAGAAAAGCGAGCAGGTATGTCACAGAGAGCTGAGCTAGAACGTTCTGGAAGCGAAAGACTATTTTTCCTGGATCAATACAATATAAAGCCCACCCTAAAAGAAGAAGAAGAGCAGATCGTTTTAATACATGGCTTATAATGGAGCTTCTGGAATCACCTTTTGCCGATCGTTTGGCAAAAGACAGAGGCATCGCCACACCAACAATAAACATAAAGAAGGGTTGAATGAGATCCCAGAAATGAAGACCTTCCCATTCACAATGATGCAATTGCTGACCAAGTCCATAAATAAGATTTCCCTCAAACTCAGGAACAACCAGATACGGGAATATATGAGCAAATTCCGCAATCAACAAAAACATCGTCAATCCCCTGAAAAAATCAAGAGAGAGTAATCGTTCATCCGTTTTCATGCTATGAAATTACTATTTCTGAATTGAAAATCTCTTGATAAAATAACTACGAGAGCCAGTTATGGAAAGAATGTATGGCCCATTGCTAAGTTTCCTGGCAGAAAGCAATTCTAATCGGTTGGATCCGGGGTGTATTTCAACAGCTTCTTCCACCATTATTTGTCCGGAAAATGAGATTACTCGTAATCTTGCTGTCTCAGAATGATTTGCCGTAAACTCCATTCTTAGATCTTGCGAGAGACCCAATGGATTTGGATACAGTCTGACGCGATCAGAAATATTGTATTTATTTACTGAAGTAATTCTTTCAAGATGAGGAACCCTTGGGAAAGGTTTAAAGCTCAGTGAGGTATTGCATTCTTCAGTAGTTGCAGATGATTTAACTTCCAATGTAGTATTCAAACTGTTGAATCCTGTTTCTGAATCCCAGGTATTGAGATTGGCCACCTGAATGCTGTATTCTGGTCGGTCAAACAATTCAGGTTCCGGATCAGGAAGGTTAAGGAAAATTTGGTAGGTTCCCTCACTAATATCTGGAGGGAGTTCGATTTTATGAGTCATCTGTATTGACATTCTTGAGAGCCACCATTGGGGGTTTTCTGGCAGCCTGATCCAATAGTTCTCTGTACTACCCACTTTTTTTAATATAATCTCTACATCCCTGCGATTGTATGGTGCAGCCCATCCCAGATTGGTCAACTTTAGATCAAGGGAGAAACAACCACCTGGCTCTGCTTCTTGCGTATATATGCCTTCAGTTAAGGTAAATCTGTACCCCAATTTCTTTTTCACCTCAGTCATGCAACCGCCAGTTTCCCAGCCACTAAGCACGGTATGGTGGTAGCCAGAATTCAGGTACGACCAATGGAATTTGTTCATTTGTGCTACTGCATTGGTGCATCCAGAGTATGTACTGGGATTACATGTTTCTCCTCCCATTGTAAGGTAGCGGGTATCATCTTCTAAAAATGCTTTATCCTCTTCGATATTATTATAGGTACCATAGTCAGTTGAACTGGCTAAAAAGCAATCATTGTGATGTCCTATTCTAGAAGCTTTTGTGCCTGAAAAAGCCGACACTGAGTTTATAGCGTCATCGCTGGTGATATCACAAATTCCGTATTTTAGAGTGGGAGTTCTTAACTGAATCATTCGCCTTTCAGGCAGGGCATTTAACAAGCCATCTACTACCTTATTCCTTTTTTCAAAATCAGGTTGAGGAAACCCAAAATTTGTTGTATAATACCATTCACCCCAAACGCCTATAAACCCTGCCTGCATTACAGCAATAACATCACTGCCGGTTTTCAGAACAGGTGTAAGCTGAGAAATATGAGTTTCAACTATTTCAACTGTGGGTTCATATGGTCGGGTGTTTTGATTCCATCTGTATGCAAATCGAAGTACACACTTTACACCGGCTTCCCGCATGGTATTGAAATTAGTTTCAATATTTAGAAGTGCCGTCTCGCTAATCTGACCTTCAATAAAATCAGGCAGATAATAGATCATTAGGATCAAACTGATCCCTTCGTTTTCTCTCAAATTTATCAGGTCATCTATTTTCAATAAAGTAGCCGCATTGGTTGACTGTTTATGAGCATAAAATCCTCTTTCCGGATTGATTATGATATCTTCAGATGGAGTATAGGTAACCAACTGCTGAGCTCTGGTTAATCCACCGAAGCTTAATAAAAATAATAAGGAATATAAGATCTTCATGCTATTGTGTTTTAAAATGCAAGTCCATGTGATTATACTATAACCACTGGACTTGCAAATAATCAACCTAAAAAACTACTCCTAAAATGTATATTTAAGCAAAGCTGAGTTTTCATCACCAATAATTGGTAATCCGCCTTGCATGCTCCAATCTTCAGCAACATCAACAAAACCAACGGAGATAACATCACCAAGTTCAGTTGCAAGCTCTCGTAGGATAGAGATTTCAATAGCCTTACCACCAGTAACTGCCTTAAGAGAAGAAGCTGTTATCAGACCTGAGCCCACTGGAAGAGCTACATCCCATGCCCAGTCTTCAGTTTCAGGATTGTCAAGGAAAAGATCTGCATCACCAGTATCAGCAATGAATCCCTCTAATAAATATTCTGCACCAGCTCCGGCAGGGTATACCCATGTACTTGCACCTGTCAAGGCGTCATCATCTGTATTAATATAGATGTCAAAGAATCCTCTTAATGCATCAGTACCTTCAATATAAATGTACCAGTACTTAGAATCATTTGCCATTTTCACCTTTGTAATGCTACCACCATCTCCGGCAACAAAATCATCAATGTTATCCCATTTTGAGAAATCACCGTCAATGGTCATTAAAGGGGCGAAAACTAATTCAATATCCTTAGTTTCAATTGCTTCGCCACCTTCACCAGTAACAGTTAAAGTAACGCTATACAAACCAAAATCTACATAAGTGTGAACCGGAGACATTTCAGTAGATGTATTACCATCACCAAAATTCCATGCGTAGGTGTCAGCATCTGTTGATGAGTTTGTGAAGGTTACAACCAAGCCATCCACAGCAGAGCTAAATAAAGCTACTGGTTCAGGTGTTTTTTTACATGAGCTAAAGGTCAAAGCTATAATGATGACCATTGCCAGACTCGAAAAATAATTTGTTTTTTTCATACTTCTTTTTTTTAAATGTTACGATTTAGATTATTTATTTTGAATCATTTCTGGGTTTGCTAATATTTCATCCTGCGGGATAAAGTAGATGATGCGAGGGTCAGAAGGATCAATGAATTGTGAGGTTTCTCCTTCTGGCAGATGAACACCCGGATAGCTTCGATTCATTATCATGTTATTCCTGAAAATATCAAAAGTCCGGTGTCCTTCAGTAAATAATTCCAGGCGGCGTTCATCTAAAACGATATCCAGAACTGAAGTATAACCAAGGAGATTTGATGTCGAAAATAAGGCTTCATCCGGAATGTCAGCTCTGCTCCTAATGGTATTTACATCATCAATAGCCTGTGCATCATCTCCTAATTTTGCATAAGCCTCGGCACGGTTGAGGTAAACCTCGGCCAGGCGAAGAAGAACCGGAGAACTGAGGGTGACCATACCATCCTGATAAGAAAATTTGGTCATATAATATTTTGGATAACCATTTCTTTCAGCAACAATGGGTTTATCTTGTGCATCAGTCAGGATATTTCCATCCGGATCAGCTTTATACTCAGGTTTGATAAAGGTAAGGCGCTTATCCTCAGGATTTTTATTGAGAAGATTACGCAAAGGCAGAGAAGCATAAATCTCACCCCATCCCAGTCCTTGGTCTGATAAATACATTGACCCAATGGCACCAGAGACCTTATCGTCTTGGAGAGTGTGTTCAACACACAAAATGGTTTCAGAAGAAATCAAAGCATTTTTAAAATAATCTGGATACGCTCCTGAGCTTTCCAATTGGAAACGGCCTGATTCAATAACCATACTGGCATAATCGACTGCTAATTGGTTTTCCTCCATGTATAAATAGACCCGGGATAATAAAGCCCAGGCAGCTTCTTTAGATGCGAAACTGTTTCCTCTTGGTGTATTCATTAACTCACTTCCCTTGAGTAAATCTTCAATAATCTGATGATATACTTCACCCACCGTGTTGCGAGGTCCGCCCTGACCTTCAGATGAAGTGCGTACAATGATTCCCGGATTATCTGATCCCTGAGTAAATGGTGTGGCAAATATTCTGACCAGATCAAAGTGGGCCATAGCACGTAAAAAGTAGTTTTCTCCAATTAGTTGATCTAAATCTGCTGATGTACCTTCTTCAACGGATTCAATAATCTGGCATGCACCATTAATAATTTTGTATCCACTGAACCAGAAATATGTTGTATTCATCATGGTGGCAAAATGCCGGTATGTGCATGCATAAAACAAGTGATCAGTAGTAGATCCGCTTAGACTAATATTATCACCTGGGAACTCTGCCAGCTGAAAGTAATGACGAACATAAGTGTTCCTCAGGTCTTCAACTCCCTTGTATTCAAGGATATCCTTAATCATTGCATAGTTGCCATTTGTGGCATAACCCGCTCCTTCTGGATATTCTGAAAGTTGTTCCTTGGTCATTCCGTCATGAGGTGTAAGAGACAGTTCACATGCAGAGACAAGCAGAGATAATGTAAGAATTATGTATATAGATAGTTTTTTCATTGGATAAGGAATTAAAAGGTAACGTCTACTCCAAATAGGATCTGTTTACTAATGGGATATTTGAAATCACCGGTGCCAGGTCGGGTCCAGGTATCTCCTACAATAGAAACCTCAGGATCCATCCCTGAGAATTTTGTCCATGTCCAAAGGTTATCTCCTGAGATAAATATCCTTGCTGATCCGAGATTAAGTTTCCTAACGATTCTTTGAGGTAGTGCATAAGAAAAAGTGATATTACGTAACTTCAAATAGCTTCCATCTTCTATGTATCGCGACGAAACATTATTTGATAGTTTGTTACCATTGGCAATGGCCTTAGGGTGTGTGGCAATGTCGCCTTCTTTTTCCCATCGCGACCAACCATCCTGTAACTTCATAATGTTGTAGGAAATATAGGCTCCGTCATTATCGAAGAACTGTCTTGATCGATGATAGATCTGATTACCAACGACATAATTAAAGGCCATATTGAGACTAAAACTTTTATATTTCATGTTACTCATGAATCCACCAAGGAATTTAGGGGTTGCTGAACCTACTTCCTGAAACTGAGCTTCATTATAATTGTTGGTTGCTTCTCTTGAGGTTTCGACACCGTTTTCATCGTAAATAATTCTTTCCCAAAGGGGATCTCCATTTAGTGGATCAACTCCCAACCATTTGGGCATATACCAGGTATAGATGTCTTTCCCTTCCTGAATTATTTGTTTGGCTTCAACACCAGTGATAATGTTATCAATTCCATCTGAAAGTGAAATGACTTTATTCCGATTATGAGAGAAGTTGACTGAACTTTCCCAGGTGAAATCACCCCGTTGGATATTTGTGGAGTTTACTTGTAGCTCAATTCCACGGTTTTGAACAGTCCCGGAATTTCGGGTCTGATATTCAAATCCTGAAGATGGAGATAAAGGTACATTTAGCAGCAGGTTCTTATTTTGAATATCATAAATATCAAGTGAAATGCCAAGTCTTTTATAAAGACTTATATCCAAACCCATATTCATTGTATGAGCTTTTTCCCAGCCCAGGGAAGGGTTTGGGAGATTCTGCGGAAACCCAGCGGGCATGGCAGCATACTGCGTAGTGAAAGCATATTTTGCCAAATGTTGAAAGTCGCCAATGTTGGCATTCCCGGTTATTCCGTAGCTGGCTCTTACTTTCAACTGATCAAGATTGGCAAAATTGGACATGAAGTCTTCCTCGCTGATTAGCCATGAAGCTGCGGCGGAAGGGAAACTTCCCCAGCGATTGTTTTCGCCAAATTTTGAAGATCCGTCCATTCGATAGGATAGCGTAAGAAAATAGCGAGATCGGAATTTATAATTGAGCTGTGAGAAACCCGAAGTAAAAGCACTTTCGGTGCGTGTTCCAGTAACCGTAAATGGTACTGATGCCGCATTTAGGATGGTTAAGCCTACTGGGATTCCCTGACCAGTTGCTCCCATAAATTCGTAGTAATTCTTTTCTGCTTCAAATCCAATTATGCCGTTAACACTGTGTTCGCCAAAGTTCTTTTTCAACTTAAACATGTTAGAGGAAATTGCATATGAGGAATAATCATTACTGTTATATAAGCTTCCACCTATGGCTATTCCCTCTTTTACCCTCGGATCAACTAATGACTGAAACCAACCCGTACCTATGGCAAGCCTATTGGAAGATGAAAAAGATATCCAATCTGTCATGCGGATATTTAGAACAACATCCCCATTAATGGCCAAGCCTTTTCCAGAATCGGAATTATAAGTGTTAGAATGAATGTAATTCCTTTTATCTCTACTATACCAATCTGATGAGGTGGCATCAATGAACCTTGGGTTTCCTTCTGCATCATATGGATTATCCCAAGGGAGGTATAAATATGCATCGTACAGAGAATTGTATTGATATGTAGTGTTCGTAGACTTGCTGATATTCAGGTTTGTGGACAAATTGATGCGTTTTGAGATTTCATATTTCAAGTTGCTACGGAAACTGAACCGTCTGAAATCTGTATTGAGTAAAGTACCTTCTTCATCATATACATCTGCTCCAAAATAATACGAAACCTTGTTGTTTTTTCCCGAAATTGAGAGATAGTAGTCCTGAATGAGTCCACTGTGAAAAGATTCATCAATCCAGTCAAAATCCATTTCTTTTAATTTCAATGGTCGTATTAGTGGCAGAGTGGAAGGAGAAAATAAATTTCTTTGCATATCGTACAACTCAGGACCGTTCATGAGTTGAAAGTTTCCATTTGAGATTTGCCTGAGTCCGGTTGACGTTTTCAGATTTACATGCATTTTATCTGCAGATCCTTTTTTAGTAGTAACAATAATTACTCCTCCAGCTGCTCTTGATCCATATAGGCCAGTTGCTCCGGCATCCTTCAAAACTGTAATTGTTGCTACATCATTAGGACTAAAATCTCCTCCGATAATTCCATCCACTACGTACAATGGGGCTGCGGAAGCTGAGATAGAGCCTGTACCCCGAATTCTGATTTCTGCAGCTGCTCCCGGGTTTCCTCCATTGTTTACTACCTGAACCCCACTGATTTTCCCTTGGAGCATTGTGCCGATATTTGAGGATGTGACGTCCAATAGTTCGTCACTGTCAAGGACCTGCACTGAGCTTGAGATTTCATTTAGGGTTTTTTCTGAATAACCCATAACCACAACTTCATTCAGCTGTCTTGTGTCTTCTTGAAGAGCAACATTGAGTATGACTTTACCATTGAGTGCAATTTCCTGGCTATGGTACCCAAGAAAAGAAAAAATCAGGATAGCATTTGGATTCTCAACTTCAAGAGCATATTTCCCATCTCCTCCTGTAGAGGTTCCTGATGTAGTACCTTGAATTGAGATATTTACTCCTGGTAATGGATTCTGGTCTCTTGCATCGCTTACCAAGCCCATGACAATATGCTTGTTAGCTTGTCTAATAGGCTCTTTATTGTCAGCTTCTTTTTTTGGAATAATGACAATTTGCCTTTCTATAATGTTGTATGAAAGAGAAGTTTGATAGAACAAACTGTCAAGAATAGTTCCAACTGTAACATCTGTCAAATTGATATTGACCCTGTGCTTTTTGTCAATGTCTTTATCATTATAAAAAATAATGAATTCACTTTGTTCTTCAATAGCCTCAAACACTTGTTTTATAGCTACTTTTTGGAGATCCAGGTTCAGCTTTGTCTCTTGTGAGTAAGTACTTATTCCTGCTATCACCTGAAATGCACCAACAAAAAATAATATGGCAGTAAATTTCATGACAGTGAGGGTTTTACAAAGATTCATCGTTAAGGTTTTGAATTATTATTTTGCCATCTATGGCACAATATTCTAACGGAGCTACTAATTTTATTATATCGAGTACTTCCGTTAAGGTTTTTTTCAGCTCTAATTTGCCGGAGAACTTATACTTCTTAAGTGCTTGATTATTAATACTAATTGGGATGCCATAACTTCGTATAAGCTTTTGGATCACAACCTCAAGTGGTTCACTGTGAAATGCATAATACCCATTAATCCAGGAGGTGTATATCTCAGGGTCAATGTTTTGAACGTGAATTTTATGACAAGACAATAAGTAAACCCCACATTGATTTGGTAGTAATATGATATCTTCTTGATTGCCAGTTGTATGAAGTTTTACAGAGCCTTCAACCAGAGTAGTTGTGATATGATCTTCGTTTTCGAATGCAGATATGTTGAAAGACGTTCCCATAACCTCTACAGTAACATTTGTTGTTTCAACAATAAAAGGATGTGAATCAGAATGTTTAACTTGAAAATAGCCTTCACCACTCAGACTTATGTGTCTGGTTTCTTCGGTGAAATGTACTGGATACTTGAGCCGTGACTCTGAATTTAGCCAAACAATCGTGCCATCTTCTAATTCCAAATTTATTCTGTAGCCTCTTGGTACAACGAGTTCATGTATTTCCTGCTTCTTTCTGGGTTTCTTATTTTCCTGCTGTGCAGAAGCAGAATCATGAAGAATCTCATCATAACGGATTGATTGTTTCTCAGGGTTGAGAAAGTGTTTATGGCCAAAAGAAGAAATGATATATGGCTTTTCGAGCTCTGCCGTAATATCTGGTTTCTTAGTTGGTCTTATGCTTGGTGTAAGTAAAAGCAGAGAAGCTCCTAGTCCTAAAAGTATCACTACAGAAGCGGCTACTCGTAGATTTCTCAGGCGTCGTATATTTCCTGAAAAGCTCTTGTTAATGATCTGGTTTTTAAATATGCTCCATGATGTATTGAGACTGTTCTGCGCACTTTGACTCCTGATTTCATGAGCCTCCAATTCCTCCTTTAACTTATTGTATTCAATCAGATTTGCCCGGTCACTTTCCAGCCACACAAGAAGTGCCTCCAATTCAAGATCTGATGCCTTTCTGCTTAGGCATTTAAGCAAATACTCCTTATTGATTTTTTGTTTTTTCATAACTTCCTTACTTAACATAAACAAGATACCATGGCATAACCCCACATAGGATTAACTCCATGATTGATTATTTAGCACAACTATTTCATTAAAGTGAAGATAATCAAGACAATCGATGTGTAGTCTTGAAGAGCTTGGCGAAGACTTGATAAAGCCCTTGTCATATTCCTTTCAACCGCTTTTACGGATATTCCCAATTCCTTTGAGATTTCTTTATTTGATAAACCTTCTTCGCGACTAAGAAGGAAGGTTGCTTTGCAGCGATCAGGCAGTTTTGCAATGGCTTTATTAATGCTTGCACTTAGCTCTTTCTCGATTAGAATAGCTACTTGTTGCGAGATAAAATCACTTGTAAAAAGTTCTGCTTCACGGATTTTAATGCTGGCAAAACTCTTATATTTTTCTTTAACTTGATTGTGTTTTAGGTAATTGATGCACTTGTTTTGAATGGCTTGAAACAAGTAGGATTTAACAGAGCCGCTAAAATCAAATGAAAACCTAATCTCCCATAGATGAGCAAAAGTATCCTGAACAATGTCTTCTGAAACTTCATCAGAACCGACGAAGTGTTTGGCATGAAACTTTAAGGGCAGAAAGTATATTTCAAACAGATTTTTAAAAATCTTTTCGAATTGTTTTTCCTGCTTACTTCTGTTTTTAGCCTCCATTATTTCCCGCTAATTTCCTGGGGCTATAAAGCAAACGAAAATTCATGATAACCCCAAAAGGAATCTGCTAAGTCAAAGCAATATCTACAAATGGTCGACTTACATCGATTTGGCCTTTGTCAATATAATCAGCAGAAATGGTTCCGACAATGGTGTGGGAATATACTTCTTGTGTGAAAAATGGTTTTACGGCAGCAAGCATAGGATCACCAACATAACTGCCTACCTCAATCATATTATACCCACGATTACGGGCATCATTATACACATTTCTTAACAATGCTTCAAAAATGACCGGATCACTGTTTTCCGTAGCAAAATCATTAACAATAATTTCTCTGAATGATTCGCCGGATTGTGGTAATTTTGGGAAGCTAAGAAAGGGTGCAAGTAAGGAATATATCCGATAAACCCATTTGAATTTTTTTCGATAAGACATAACTCGCACTTGTCTGATTTCCCTGATATCCCAGGCCGAACAAACTCCAACAACGCGACCATCCATCTCAGCAAGCCAATAATCCTCAATCCCGAAGCCAGGACGCGTATCAATAAGCTTACGAAGATTCTTCTCATTCATAACAGCCCCAAACAAACGAGTACGGTACTCCCCATCCAGCAAAGCAGCAATCTTACTTATATCCTCACCCTTTCCCCTCCTTATAACCAACTTGAGCCTTGAGCCCTGAGCCTTGAGCCTTGTGTTCGCCTTGAGCCTTTTCTTGAAAGTAATGAGTAAGTTATGAACTACTTGCATGCTAACAAGCTCTGAGTGAGGCATTAAGGGGAACTTAGCAATTCTGCGCCCAATCATACTTTCAGTAGCTTTGTTTCCTTTTACAGTGCTAGCAAAACCAATCTCTGCGATCTTGCTTATTTCTTCAAAAAGAGGCTTCGAGGCCTTATATAGCCAACCTAACTTTCGAGCCTCTTTTTTAACATATAAATTGGCAAAATACCCAACCAAGGTTTTCTCGCCATTCACATATAACTCCTTATGACAAATCATTCCATATCCAACAAGCTCCTCATCCATGAAGAATCCATAAGCCTTAAAGCCATCAAAAAAGAGTTGTGGAACAGCATATATATTTGGAGAACGATCTAAACACAAACTCAAACCATCAGATTCCATAGGAGACTCAAGCAAAATAGCAAGCATCTCTTTATTGTATTCTTCCCCAATTTGTCGTACAGATAAACCCATATACTTTCGATTTTTCGACTCGTGTCACTCCCCTAAAAGTCCACCGCAAAATTAATCATAGGAATCAGCGCATTCCCCGGATGGTAATGATAAGCAATTTCATTCAGGCTGCCATTGTACCAAACCCCGTTAGCATTTCTATGATTGGTGACATTTTGTACATCAAGCGAAATGTTCATTGCCCATTTCGGACGACTAAAACGATAGGCAATGCGAGTGTCGATTCGCCAGTAGGCGAGCATACGACTTTCATTATATGCACCTTCAACCCCAACGTAATAGCCTTTTTCTTTAGATTTTACTTCATCCAGAGTCGTGTAGCGGTATCCTCCATTGTGGAGCAATCGTGCCCCAAACTGTAAAACTCTTCCCTTACCAAAATCAATTTCCTTACCAGCAGTGAATGCAGATACCCAAAGACTCGAATATCGACTGTGGTACCACTGATTGTTTAAGGGCTTATATTTTGCAGCATATAGCGATGCGGTTACCAGGAAATAGAAACTCTTGGCTGTCATTTTCTCAACAGCCAGATCAATGCCATAATTCAATCCCCGACCTTCACTAACAACCGTAAAAACAGGAAATTCAGAGTTGGTATTCATGAAACAATAAACACTTTCCTCATCAGGCGATACTGGTACATTGTGCAAATCCTGAAGATAAACCTCGGCTGAAACCTTTAAAAGCTTATCTGTAGAGTATTGATAAGACAGAATTGCATGATTGCTGTACATCATTTTGAGATTCTTGTTCGGATAGCTGGTGCTTATTGTACCATCAGGAAGTGAATCCATTTGCACGTAGGAGAATGCCGGTAGAGGCAAATGCTGACTGTATTTCCCCAAAGCTATACTTAAGCGATGATTGCGATTAATCTGGTATTTTGCAGATAAACGGGGATCAACTGAGGCAGTCATATTATGCATTAATGTTAAAAAATGAAAACCTCCTGAGATGGTAAATTTCTCAGAGATATTATAAATTCCCTGAGCATAGGCCTGAGCGGTTTGTGTTAATCCGCTTCCCTCGGCTTCTGTTCCCCAGAACCGACTGATTGTGTTGTCAACAGTAGTTCTTCGGGGTAATCTCATCTGGAAAAAATCGTAATTAATCAGGTTTCCAATAACACCCGCCTTCAATCTGAACATGGGGCTGTAGCGTTTACTGAATACATAGGTTGCGTAAATGCGGTTTTCAATGGTTCGATCTTCACGATATCTATAGTTAATATCCTGGTAGTCAAGAGTATCGTTGAATCGGTAAATGTTGCTTGCTGTACTGGCAATGGCAAACTTCGAAAAGGTGTTTGAATCATGTGTTTTTGTGTAAATGGCGCCAATAGTGGCCATTTTTGAGTCAAAATGCACATATTCCCAATGCCAGTATGTGTTGAAACTTCTGTCTTCTGCCGGATAATAGGGATTATATATCTCCAGACTGTTTCCAGCCATTCCAAAAACATTCCATCTCGAATTATTCTCAGGGTTATCAAAGAATAGGTTAAATGAAAAATCATAGAACTCGTTAAAAGCATTTTCGCCTGCTGGATAAAAACCAATTCTGTTCATTACACCCAGCATTGAATATCTGGCATTGAAGATGAAGGAGGATCGATCTTTTTTGATGGGTCCCTCAAGTGAATAATCAATACCTACCAGATTTAACCTGAAGCGATTTTCATATTTTTTCGTATTTCCATTTTTAAGGCGAATGTCAAAAGCAGCCGAAATTGTATTTCCGAATTCAGCCGGCATACCCCCTGTGTAAAAGTCTGACCGACTCATTAGCTGAGCACTCAGTATTGAGATACCTCCTCCGGATGTACCCGGTCGTGCATAATGGTTTGGAGCCGGAACGTCTAATCCCTCCAATCGCCATATCATCCCGAAAGATGAATTGCCCCTTACAATAATATCATTTTCAATATCCCGCCTTCCTTGCTGTGTTCCAGGATAGGATTGTGCCATCTTGGATACGTCATTTAAGGCCACAGGCACCCGTTCAGTTTCTTCAACAGAAAAGGACCTGGCACTCACATAAGCTAATT
>JAGLDP010000037.1 GCA_023145515.1 Bacteroidales bacterium | reverse complement strand
TGAGCCCAACGAGCTACCAACTGCTCCACCCCGCAATGTGGGTGCAAATGTAGTCATTTTTTTTAAAATAATTACCTTTGCATTTCTGAGTAACTATTATGGCTAAAAAGAGACAGGAACTTTACCACAAACTCCGCAGCAAATATCGGCTGGTGGTCATGCGCGACAGCACTTTTGAAGAGGTGTGGTTTATGCGTCTATCAAGATTGAACGTGATAACTGTGATTTCAAGTTCTGTTATCCTGATATCAGCCCTTGTTATTGCCCTGATTGTTTATACGCCACTTAAGGAAATGATTCCGGGTTATCCGGATGCAGAAATGACCAGAAATATACGTCTAAATGCGGTGAGACTTGATTCGCTAGAGTATCACCTTATTATGAAGGAGCAATATATTCAGGATCTGGCTTTGATAATGCAGGGTGATGAGCCAGCTTCATATGAGGCTTCAGGTGCTGAAGCACCTGTTAATGCAGAAAATATTCAAGATTATAGATCAAAAGAGGATTCTATTCTGAGGTTGGAAGTAGAAGAGCAGCAACGATATAATCTTTCTTTACTTAGCACAGAGTATGTTGCTGAAAGTCTTAGTGATCTGTACTTCTTTCCACCAGTGCAGGGAATGGTTACAAGCCACTTTAATACCCACCTGAGACATTATGGAGTGGACATTGTTGCTACTGGCGACCTTATGGTTAAGGCGGCTTTGGATGGAACAGTGCTTCTTGCTGATTATACCGTAGAAACAGGGTATGTGATACAGATTCAACATGAAAATGAGCTGATATCTTTTTATAAACACAATAGAGAACTGTTTAAAAGACCTGGCGATTTTGTAAAAGCTGGTGAAGCTATTGCAGTAGTAGGTAACTCAGGCCTGCTAACAACAGGAGCTCACCTTCATTTTGAACTGTGGAATAAAGGTAAACCTATTGATCCTGAAAAATATGTGTCTTTCGAATACAAATGAATAAAAAGAAAATCGCAATACTTGGTTCTACAGGGTCTATAGGAACACAGGCTCTGGATGTAATTGAACAAAACCCTGATTTGTTTGAAGTAGAAGTTCTAACAGCAAATTCTCAGTTTGAATTATTGATTCAACAGGCAATAAAATTCAAGCCAAATGCTGTTGTGATTGTGAATGATGATCACTATGATCATGTTTATGAGGCGCTTGACCCTCTTGGCATAAAGGTTTATGCAGGCCGTAAGGCCCTTGATCAAATTGTGCAAATGGGTTCAATAGATATGGTCTTGACTGCACTAGTGGGATTTGCTGGCTTGTCACCTACGCTCGAGGCACTTAAAGCCGGTAAGGCCATCGCTCTGGCCAATAAGGAAACCCTGGTTGTGGCAGGTGAGCTGGTAATGGCAACAGCAAAAAAATATAATGCTCCAATAATTCCAGTCGATTCAGAACATTCTGCTATTTTCCAATGCCTGGTGGGAGAAGAGCATAACCCGGTTGAGAAAATTATCCTTACAGCCTCAGGCGGACCATTCAGGACAAAAAGCCTGGAGGAGATCGAAAAAGCTAGTCTGAATGAAGCTTTAAACCATCCTAATTGGAGTATGGGGAGCAAAGTCACAATTGACTCTGCTACATTAATGAATAAAGGCCTGGAGGCTATTGAAGCCAAATGGCTCTTCGGATTAAAACCTGAACAGGTTGAGATCATTGTTCACCCACAATCAATCATTCATAGTCTGGTTGGCTTTGCTGACGGCTCTCTGAAGGCACAGCTGGGACTACCAGACATGCGACTTCCAATACAATATGCTCTTGGTTTTCCTTATCGAATTCCGTCAAATTCTAAAAGATTCAGTTTTACTGATTTTCCAAATCTGAACTTTGAACAGCCTGATCTTGATCGTTTTCCAAACCTAAGAATCGCATTGGAGTGTATGCAGAAAGCAGGCAACATGCCATGCGTTATGAATGCTGCTAATGAAGTGGCAGTAGATGCCTTCCTTAATGAGAAAATTAGCTTTACAGATATTTCTCGTATAATCGAAAAAACAATTGTAAATTCGTCGTTTTTATCCACCCCTGATTATCAAGATTATATTGAGTCTGATCAGGAAGCCCGTAATAGAGCATCATCATTTATATATTAATTATCGAATATGATCGTATTGATTAAAGCAGCACAGCTGTTATTGAGCCTGTCCATCCTCGTGATTATCCATGAATTCGGACATTTTACTTTCGCCAAGCTATTCAAAACAAGAGTAGAAAAATTTTACCTGTTTTTTAACCCATGGTTTTCTCTTTTTAAATTTAAAAGAGGAGAAACAGAATACGGATTGGGATGGCTACCTCTTGGAGGATATGTGAAGATCTCAGGGATGATAGATGAATCTATGGATAAGGAGCAATTGGCAAAAGAACCCCAACCTTATGAATTCAGGGCAAAACCATCAGTCCAGAGATTGCTGATCATGTTGGGTGGAGTAATGTTCAACATCATTTTTGCCTTCCTTATATATTCGATGACCCTCTTTGCTTGGGGAGAGAAATTTCTTCCTACAGAAAATGTCAAATTCGGTATTGTATGCGATACCCTGGCTCTTGATATGGGACTGCAGCATGGAGATAAAATCCTGAGCTTAGATAATGAGAAAGTAGCTGATTTTCATGATATTATACCGGAAATTGTTTATAACGGTGCCAAATCTATTCAGGTTGATCGTAAAGGATCGCATGTTGATATTGTTATCCCTGATGACTTTATTGCCAGGTTTATTGAGACAAGAAGCTTTATGAATTCAGGATTCCCTTTTGTTATCGCTAAATTCGAAAAAGGCTCAGAAGCAGAAGAATCTGGATTGAAAGTGGATGATAGGATTACTGGTATCAATGGTAAAGAAACCATCTTTTATGAATTTGTTGGTCCTGAAATAAAACAACATAAAAATGGCGCTGTAACCGTTCAGGTTGATCGTAATGGAGTGCCTTTGGAATTTGCAGTTAATGTTTCTGCTGGTGGAACAATCGGAATTCATCCTACTGATCCAGCGGCATTCTTTGTCTTAGAAGAGAAACATTATGGTTTCTTGGCATCAATACCTGCCGGAACAGTTAAAGGTGTAAAAACAATAAAATCGTATCTCAAAGACCTTAAACTCGTATTTACACCAGAAACCGGAGCATATAAATCTCTGGGTGGCTTTATTGCAATCGGAAATATTTTTCCCGGACAATGGAACTGGAAAATATTCTGGAATATGACAGCCTTTTTATCCATTATGCTTGCTGTTCTGAATATACTTCCTATACCGGCACTTGACGGTGGGCATGTATTGTTCCTGCTCTTTGAAATTGTGACAGGAAAGAAGGCCAGCGATAAATTTATGGAAATTGCCCAAATTGCTGGTATGATTATGCTTCTTGCGCTTGTTTTGTATGCTAATGGGAACGATATAATTAAAATATTTACGCAGTAATCAAATAGATCCACACACTCTTGTTGAGTAGTTAGGTTTTTTAGTACATTTAGTTCGTCCCCGCTTGAATGTTTTTGAAAATACACTGCTATGTCAAAAAAAATACTTGCACTTACCTTGATTGCTGTTATTGCAGCAGGGATGATTTCATGTAATAGTGAAAAATCACATAGGGCTTTAATGCCTCCCATAACAGGACGACCTGGTGAAGTTACTCTGGTTATGTCAACTGAACTTTATGATGGTTTTGTAGGCGACAGCTTGTATGCAATTCTCTGTCAGGAAGAACCAGCCTTGCCACAATCAGGAATGGATGGAGCTGAACCAATGTTTGATTTGATTCAGATTCCCCCAACTGGTTTTGGGAATATTTTTAAATCAAACAGAAATATTATCATCGCCAAAATTGATCCAAATCTGAAGCAGTCTGCGATTTCGGTTGAGCGTGATTACTGGGCCAAGAATCAACTATTAATCAGGTTGGGAGCTCCCTCTAAAGAAGCTTTCGTGAATCTTATTGACAATAAAGATGACTTTTTGATTAATACCATAAGAGATGCTGAGATAGATCGCCAGATTTACCTGAATCGTAAGTATGAAAATACTGAGCTGGTTAATCAACTGAAAAGAAAGCACAAAATGGTAATTCAGTTCCCAAAAGGTTGGCAGCCACGTGTCGATACAGGGAATTTTATGTGGGTGCAGTATAATCCGCCGGACATCACACAGGGAGTACTTGTTTATTACTATCCATATCATAGTGAAGAGCAGCTTGAATATGAAAATATGATCCTTGCTACTGATGAATGGCTGAAAGCACGCGTTCCGGGTTCAAAAAAAGGATCTTACATGAGCCTTGAGTTACGTGCACCAGTTTATTCTAAAGTTTTCTCAAAGGATGGACATTATGTACGTGAGCTAAAAGGCTTGTGGGATATGCAAAATGGAACCATGGGTGGTCCATTTATATGTTGGTCATTTGTTGATGAGGGTAACAGCCGGATAGTTTCAGTATTTGGATTTGTATTTGCCCCAAAGTATAATAAACGAAATCATATTCGTAAAGTTGAAAGCCTGCTGAAGACTGTTAGTTTTCCGGAGGAATAAAATCTTCAAACAACTGATTGCGCCTTTTAGGTGTGAACCCTGCATCTCGAATGCATTGCTGAATTCCATCGGCATCCATTTTATAGTTAGCTCCGGCGCTGGATACCACATTTTCTTCTATCATGATTGATCCAAAGTCGTTGGCACCTGCATGCAAACATACTTGTCCGGTTTGTTGGCCTACCGTTAACCATGATGCCTGAATATTAGGTATATTCACCAGGATTAAACGCGATAGAGCAATTAATCGAATGTAGTCTCTGGCACCTGTCTGATTGCTAATATTATATTTTGTGAGTAAGGTTGTTCCTTCATCCATAAAGGGCCAGGGGATGAAATTCAGAAAGCCATAATGACCCGCAGGAACCTCATCCTGCACATTCCTGATTCGGATCAGGTGCTCAACACGCTCAGCCATAGTTTCTACATGTCCGAACATCATGGTTGCAGAAGTTGGCAAATTGATTTGGTGAGCCACCCGCATAACTTCTAACCATTCATCGGTACTGCATTTGGCAGGAGAAACGATCTCTCTAACTCTGTCAACCAAAATCTCAGCACCCGCTCCAGGTAAAGAATCCATTCCGGCTTTTTGTAAGCTGAGCAAAGTATCATGATATGATAGTCCTGCCATATTGGCTATGTGAACCACTTCGGGCGGACCAAGAGTATGTAGTTTTATATCAGGGAACTCCTTTTTTAAAGAGGAAAACAGATCTGTGTAGAATTCAAGTCCGAGTTTGGGATGCATGCCACCCTGAAGAAGTAGCTGATCACCACCAATTTTTTGCATTTCATGTATTTTCTGCCTGTATTCATCCAAACTTGTGATGTACCCATCTTCAGCTGAATTTTTTCGGCAAAAGTTGCAGAATTTGCAAAATGAAAAACAAATGTTAGTGATATTAACATTCCTGTCAATAATCCATCCTGCTTTTTTTTCAGGATGAATCTGCATTCTTAAGTTATGCGCTGATTCAATTAATTCATTGAGCGGGGCATTCTCATACAAGAATATACCTTCACTAAGATTCAACTTCTCTCCGTTCTGCGCTTTTTTTAAAAGTGTTGTTGTTTTCATGCACTTTTCTTGTAAAGATGCAAAAGTACTTAATATAGGCAGGAAGGCAAGAAGACAGGAAGAATGCTTCTTGATTCTCCTCCGGTTTGCTTCCTAATTTTTAGTATTTTTACCAGCTTGAATAACAATAGAAATAGCTTATGGAGTTAGTTAATCTAAAGGCAATAGCCCCAAGCTCAGTAAGAGTTATACTGATTGATTCGCAAACTGAATTGGATGTTTTTAACCTGAATGCTGGTCAGACTGATTATTTGACAAGTATCATAAGTAATCAGAACTCACCGGGAGCTATCCGGATTTGTCCGGTTAATTTATATCCTGATTGGTTAGTATTTGTTTTTCCCGATCCTGAGAAAAAGGATGCCAGCCTGACTGAATCCTATCGTCAGGATGGTGTTGAGATACAGAAGTGGGTCAATAGCAATCGTTTGAATGATGTCATTCTTGAAAATCATTCTCAGTTGCCTGATCGTCTGTTTATGACGGCAGAAGGAATTATTCTGAGTAATTATCAGTTCTTGCCATATTTTTCAGAGGCTGATAAAAAACGTAATTCTTTAAGCAGAATGGCTGTCAGTACTGACCAGCAAGAACGCTTAAGAGAATTGGAGGTTTTGACTGAGGCAGTTTATAAAACCAGAGATCTGGTAAATGAGCCTCTTTCTTCGCTCAATGCAGTCAAATTTGCTGATGAGATTGAAAAAATGGCTTTTAAGCTGGGTATTGGGGTTGAAGTCATGGATAAAAATCAAATTGAGGCTATGGGGATGGGTGGATTGCTATCGGTCAATCTTGGCAGCATAGATCCTCCCAGATTTTGTGTTCTTGATTATAATCCTGAGAATCCTCTTAATGAAAAGCCTCTGGTATTGGTGGGGAAAGGGATCGTTTATGATACTGGCGGATTAAGCCTGAAGCCGACCCCTAATTCAATGGATCATATGAAGTCAGATATGGCGGGTGCAGCTGCTGTTACCGGTGTTATGTATGCACTGGCAGCTCTTAACTGGCCTGTCAGAGTAGTTGCTTTGATACCAATTACTGATAATCGTCCTGATGGAAATGCCTATGTTCCTGGTGATGTCATTAGAATGCATAGTGGCTTATCTGTTGAAGTGCTTAATACAGATGCTGAAGGCAGAATGATTCTGGCCGACGCTCTTAGCTATGCAAAGAAATATGATCCGGAGCTTGTGATAGATATGGCCACGCTTACTGGTTCAGCAGTGATGACAGTTGGCTCTATTGGAACTGTTGTTATGGGAACAGCCGATGAGAAGATCATGAAAACACTCAGCGAATCAGGACATGAAACCTTTGAAAGAACTGTTGAGCTTCCATTATGGGATGAATATGGCAAGCTGATGGAGTCAGAAATTGCCGATCTTAAAAATATTGGAGGAAGAGATGCCGGAGCTATTACAGCAGGTAAATTTTTGCAAAGATTTACAGATTATCCCTGGATTCATATGGATATTGCTGGTCCGGCTTTCCTCTTTGCAAAAGAAGGATACCGGGGAGTGGGAGGCACCGGTACCGGCGTGAGATTGCTTATCGAATTTATAAAAAGACAGTATTTGTCTGTCCAGTAAAAAAATTAGTTATGGAGAAGAATAAAATCAAGGTAGGAATCACCCAGGGTGATATCAACGGAGTTTCATATGAGGTGATAATAAAAACATTGAGTGACTCAAGGATCATGGATTTTTGTACTCCAATTGTTTACGGATCACCAAAAGTTCTGGCCTATCATCGCAAAGCAATTAACGTTGATAATTTTAGTCTGACCGGTATTGTTGAAGCCAGAGAAGCAAGCTTTAATAAAGGCTATATCATTAATTGTCATGATGATAATATACGTGTTGAATTAGGTAAGCCTACTCCTTATTGTGGAGAAGCTGCCTATCAGGCACTTGAAATTGCTGTCAAAGATCTTAGTGAACACCAAATAGATGTACTAGTTACAGCACCTATCAATAAGCATACAATTCAACAAAAAGATTTTAAGTTTCCCGGACATACTGAATATCTTCAAGATCGATTTAATGCCGAAGAAACTCTGATGTTAATGGTTGCTCCGGATATCAGAATCGGGGTAGTTACCGGACATATTGCTCTTGCTGATGTGCCAGCTGCCCTCACTGAGGAGCTTCTGCTCAAGAAACTCAGACTAATGGTTGAAAGTCTTAAGAATGACTTTAATATTCACAAGCCTCGAATTGCGGTGCTCGGATTGAATCCTCATGCCGGTGATCAGGGATTACTAGGTAACGAGGAGGTTGAAGTTATTATGCCTGCAATGGATAAGGCTCGTGATGAGGGAATTATGGTTTTAGGGCCATTTGCTGCAGACGGACTGTTTGGTAGTGGGCAATATTCTAAGTTTGACGGAATATTGGCAATGTATCATGATCAGGGATTAGCTCCTTTTAAGGCGCTTTCTTTTGATCAGGGTGTGAATTATACTGCCGGATTACCCGTTGTAAGAACTTCACCGGTTCATGGTACTGCCTATGAAATTGCCGGGCAGGGAGTGGCAAATCCTGCTTCTTTCAGAGAGGCATTGTACCTCGCCTGCGATATCTTTAAGACTCGTAAGATGAATAAGGAGCTTCAGAAAAATGCAATGGTAACAAAACCGAAAAACACAAGAAGATAATGGCTGTTTATGAGTTTATCCGAGGATCGGTGGCAAGCTTGTCTCCTACAGCTGCCATTGTAGAGCAGGGTGGAATAGGATATTGCATACAGATATCTCTGCATAGCTATTCGCAAATTAGAGAGTTGAAGTCAGTTCAGCTGTTTATCCAGGAAATTATCCGTGAGGATACTCATGACTTATATGGGTTTTTTACAAGTGCTGAAAGAGAATTGTTCAGGCAGCTAAACTCAGTTTCCGGTGTTGGTGCAAACACATCAAGAATGATGCTTTCATCTCTCTCTCCTGAAGAAATTAGTCAGGCTATTTTGAGAGATGATGTTATTCTTCTTAAGACAATAAAAGGAATTGGTGCAAAAACGGCCCAGAGGATTATTATTGACCTAAGAGATAAGCTGGGTAAGATGGAAGAAAGTCTTCAGTTTTTGCCAGGTTCAGACAATACTGTTCGTGACGAAGCGTTATCTGCTTTGACAATGCTAGGATTTGGAAAGGCAATTACTGGCAAGGTTTTAGACAAGCTCCTGAAGGATGAGGGAGATTGGGAGGTGGAAGAGCTGATAAAAGCTGCTTTGAAGAAATTATAAACACAGCTTCCGGAAGACTATATGAAGCAAAAGAAAAACTTATACTTCGCTTATCATTTTTCAGCACTGCTGATTTTCTTTTTTGTAATAGTAGGAGCACTAAATACCATAAGTGCACAAACAATTACAAAACAGGATACAGTAATCGATCTGAAGTTTCCTTTTGGGGATACGAAAAGCATCCCTTTTGGAAAATCCATGTCGGGCTCTCCTTTGTACCTGAAGATGCCAACTAATATTGAACAAAGAGTTGAGTTTGACCCTGAAACAAATGAGTACATTTTTAGCCATCAAGCAGGAACCCTGAAATATCGGAATTCCTATTATATGGATTTTGATGACTATCGCAAGTATGATTTTCAGAAATCCTTGAAAGACTACTGGTTTACACGGGTGAGAGGAGAAAGCTTTGAGTCGCAATCTTCACTGATACCTAAACTATATGTAGGTGGTGAGGTGTTTGATCGGGTTTTCGGATCTAACACTATTAACATCAGGCCACAGGGTTCTGCTGAACTTATCTTTGGATTGCAAATAAATAATACAGAGAATCCGGCTCTGCCTGAAAAGGTCAGACGAAATACAACCTTCGATTTTAAAAATCGGATTCAGATGAATGTAAATGGTCAGATTGGTGATAAACTTGAACTGGGCATTACATACAATACTGAAGCATCTTTTGACTTTAATAATAAAACACGAATAGCCTATACAGGAAAAGATGACGAGATTATTAAGAAAATTGAAGCTGGAAATGTAAACCTGCCTTTATCGGGTTCTCTGATAACCGGGAGCCAAAGCCTTTTTGGAATAAAGACTGAATTGCAATTTGGCCGACTCACAATGACAACAGTGTTCTCTCAACAAGAAGGTCAAAGCAAAACCATTGAGGTAGAAGGAGGCGGTGTGACAAATGAATTCGAAATCCATGCTGATGGCTACGAAGCTAATAAACACTTCTTTTTAGCCCAGTATTTCAGGGATATGTATGATCAGGCTCTCAGAAGCCTTCCTGTGATAAACTCGGGAATAACAGTAACAAAAACTGAGGTTTGGATAACCAACAAAACCAATAAATTTGAACAGGCCAGAAATGTGGTTGCATTTCTTGACCTCGCTGAAGGGATTCTGCAAGGTGATACCAACATCTTTAATACCAATTTCACACAGTACAATGCTCCTGGTCGATATCCAAGTAATGATCTGAATAGCTTGTACCAAAACCTCTTGGATAATTATGCCGGAATTAGAGATATTAGTCAGGTAACCAGTATTCTAGGACCGCTAGCTTCTCAAGGGTTTAGTGGGGGGCAAGATTATGAGAAGATTGAGAATGCCAGAAAACTTACAGTTTCTGAATATCAGATAAACAATAAACTTGGATATATTTCTCTTAACCAAGCATTAAACTCTGATGAGATTCTTGCTGTAGCTTTTGAATTTACTGTTGGAGGAAATGTTTTTCGCGTTGGTGAATTTTCAAATGAGGTGAACCTGGATGACGTATCAAATGCCCCATCTTTAATCCTGAAATTGCTTAAAGGAACCAGTCTTGCTCCTGGAGTTCCAACATGGGATCTGATGATGAAAAACATCTATTACATGGGCGCCAGCAGAATAAATTCAGAAGACTTTTTTCTGGATGTTTTATATCAGAATGATAAAACCGGAACAGCTATCAACTATATCCCGGGAGGAGCAACTGAGGGAGAAATTCTGCTGAAAACACTTAACCTTGATAATCTTAATTCTCAACTTGATCCTCAGCCGGATGGAGTTTTTGACTTTGTTGATAATATTACCATTGACGCTACTAAAGGACGAATCATTTTTCCGGTTTTGGAGCCTTTTGGAAAGTACTTGAGAAATAAGATCGTTGGCGGTAATCCTGAATTTGAACAAGTGGCTGATAATTATGTTTTTGAAGAACTGTATTCTGAAACACAAAGTCATGCCAGACAACTTGCCGAAAAGAATAAGTTCTTGCTGAGTGGTCGATATCGTTCAGCATCCAGTTCTGAAATACGTCTGAATGCAATGAATATTCCACAGGGTTCTGTGGTTGTTACTGCCGGAGGAATGCAACTGGTAGAAAATCAAGACTATACAGTCGATTACACAATGGGTACGGTTAAGATTATTAACCAATCTTTGGTTGAATCTGGTACGCCAATCAAGATTTCACTTGAGAATAATGCAATGTTTAGTATTCAATCAAAAACCATGATTGGAACACATCTTGATTATCGCCTGAGTAAAGATTTTAATGTTGGGGGTACTATTCTTCATCTGAAGGAAAGACCACTTACAACAAAGGTAAATATTGGTGATGAACCTATTTCTAATACTATTTGGGGACTGAATTCCAACTACCGGAAAGCTGATGTTCCCTGGCTAACCAAAGCAGTTGATTTTCTTCCTTTTATTGAAACAAAAGAAAGGTCCTCTTTTACCTTTAGTGGAGAATTTGCTCAGTTGGTTCCAGGGCACTCACGGGTCATTAATGAAGATGGTACGAGTGAAGGACAAGCACTGATTGATGATTTTGAAGGAAGTGAAACCAGCTATAGTGTGAAGCCTCGCCAACAATGGGTAATGGCTAGTACTCCGCAAGGACAGCCAAACCTTTTCCCCGAAGCAGAGCTAAGCAACGATCTGGCTTATGGATTTAACCGGGCTAAACTGGCATGGTATCAGATTGACCCTCTATTCCTGAGAAATAATTCTGCAACTCCAAGCCATATCGCCAATAACGACGAAGAGCAAAACAGCCACTTTGTGCGGGAAATTAAGGAGCAAGAAATATTCCCTTTTAAACAGAGTCCAAATAATATCCCAACCTATTTGTCAGTATTGAACCTCGCTTATTATCCGTTTGAAAAAGGACCATATAATTATGATGTGAGACCTGCCGGAAATATATCTGCCGGGATTGACGATCAGGGATATTTGAGAGACCCTGAATCACGTTGGGCCGGAATAATGAGTAAGTTGGTTACTAACGACTTTGAAGCAGCTAATGTTGAATTCATTGAGTTTTGGCTGATGGATCCTTTTGTTGAAGATTCACTGAAGAATGTTGTGCGCGATGATAGAAGTCCTTATCTGTTCTTTAATCTTGGAAATATTTCAGAAGATATTTTGAAGGATGGTCGTAAAGGCTTCGAGAATGGTTTGCCTACAAATGAGGATGTATTACTCGTTGATTCTACTGCATGGGGACGAGTGCCAGCAACCCAATCGTTTGTTAATGCGTTTGATAATGTAGTGGAGTCAAGGGTTTATCAGGATGTTGGATTAGATGGATTGAGTGATGATGACGAAAGATCTTATTTTAAACCATACCTTGATTCTATTCAGCAGGTTGTGAGACCTACCTCACCTCTATATACTGAAATGATTATTGATCCATCAGGAGATAATTACCATTACTATCGCGGCTCAGACTGGGATGGAGTGCAATTAGGAATTCTTGATCGCTATAAACTGTTTAACGGATTGGATGGAAATTCGCCAACTCCTGAGCAAACAGATGAGAATTATCCAACCCAATCAACGAATCTTCCGGATGTGGAGGATATTAATAAAGACAATACTTTGTCTGAGGCAGAATCTTATTACCAATATAAAGTAAGTCTTAGAAAAGAAGATTTTAAAATCGGCAAAAACTATATTACTGATGCAATTGTGGGTAAGAACCAGAATGGAGAGCAGGTAACCTGGTATCAGTTTAAGGTGCCAATTTATGAGCCGGATAAAGTTATAGGTAATATTCAGGATTTTAATTCAATCCGTTTTATGCGTATTTTCCTTAGTGGGATCTCACATGAAACTATTCTTCGATTTGCAACTCTCGATCTCGTTCGTGGAGAATGGAGAAAGTATAATCTTAGCCTCATGGAAGGCACTGAACACTTGTCTCCTCCTGAGTACACTCGTGGAAAATTTGAAGTATCTGCTGTAAACATTGAGGAAAATGGGAATCGTTATCCGGTTAATTATGTTTTGCCAAATGGTTTGAGTCGAACTACTGATCCTACAAATCCCCATATGACCAAACAAAACGAACAGTCTATTTCATTCAAACTGACTGATCTTGAGGATGGTGATGCCCGTGCTGCTTATAAGAATGTTCGTATGGATATGCGTCAGTACCGTAAGCTTAGGATGCATGTTCATGCTGAGGCTTTCAATGAAAATGAACTTTTTGATGGTGACCTGAGAGCATTTATCAGGATAGGATCTGATTATACTCAGAACTATTATGAGTATGAAGTGCCTCTAACACTAACACCTCATCTTCAGCCTCCTTCAAAATATGACCAAGACAATATTCTGGATCGAGATCTGGTTTGGCCCGAATCTAACGCAATAGATATTATCCTGGATGTATTGCAACAGGCCAAGCAGGAACGGAACGACTTGATGAGAATGGCAAATTCATCTATCACATTAACATCTTCGTATTTCTTTTACGACGGACATAACCGAATAACAATAAAGGGAAACCCGAGTCTGAGTAACGTTAAAACCATTATGATTGGCGTTAGAAATCCAAGCCAGAATGAGAATGATATGCCAGATGATGGCCAGTCAAAATCTGGTATGGTATGGATGAATGAACTTAGACTTACTGATTTTAATGAGGATGGTGGATGGGCTGCAAATGCCAGATTTACTGCTGTTCTTGCAGATTTTGGCCGGATATCAATGTCTGGAGGTACTAGTAATCCAGGGTTTGGAAGTATTGACAGAAAGGTGCAGGAACGTTCAAAAGAGGAGGTCTTTCAGTATGATATTTCAAGTACTTTGCAACTGGGACGGTTTTTTCCTAAAAAGGCAGGAGTGAATGTTCCTGTTTATATGGGCTACTCAGAAACCAGAAGAAACCCACAGTATAATCCCCTTGATCCGGATATTCTCCTTCAGGCAGCTCTTGATAATACGCAATCTAAACAAGAAAGAGATTCTATTCTGTATATATCACAGAATTACCAGAGAAGGAAGAGTGTCAATATTACCAACATGAAAATTGATGGCAAGAACAGAAGAAAGCCTAAGATCTATAGCCTTTCTAACTTTTCTACAACTTTTGCTTACAATGAAGTATTTTCCAGGAATATAAATACAGAATTCAATGTCAATAAGAATTACTCAGGAGTATTTTCTTACATATACAATTCTCAACCTAAGCCCTGGGAGCCGTTTAGAAAATCAGAGGCACTAAGTAAACCTATGTACAAGATGCTGAAGGATATCAATTTGTTTTATCAGCCATCATTGTTGCGCTTTCAAACCAATATGGATAGGAGGTATGCCGAAACTCAACTTAGAAATGTTTCTAATCCTGATTTGAGAATTGAACCTACCTTCAACAAAAATTTTAACTGGAATCGCCTGTATGATTTTAAATGGGATATTACGCGTAATTTGAAGCTCGACTTTAATAGTTCAAATATTGCCCGTATTGATGAGCCAGAAGGGGCTATGCACAGTAATGAAGATGATTATCAGGCCAAGCGTGATAGTATTTGGCGTAATATTTCAAACTTTGGCAGGAATACTCAATATCATCACACCATTAGCTCACAATACACTCTGCCAATCAATAAAATACCTCTGCTTGATTGGATCAGCTCTACTGCCAGCTACAGAATTGACTATGATTGGTCAGCCGGTCCAATTACTGCGGATACTATAGAGCTTGGTAATACTATTCAGAATAATAAGCAGTTTACTATGAATGCCCAGCTTAACTTGAGAAATCTTTATGGAAAGGTTGGGGTACTGAAGAAAATTGATAACAAGTATAGTAGAAGGGGAGCACAGTCGAAGAAAAAGCAAGTGCAGACAGTTTCATATGAAAATGATAAGTTCAATATTAAAAAGAATCAATTAAAGAATGTAGTGCATGATCTTGTTACAGAGGAGATTAGAGTGCAGCTTTTCGATAAGAATAATAACCCAATTGATATTGAGGTTGAAGTGGTGAATAATCGTCGGATAACTGTAAAAACTAAAGAGGATCTGCAGAGTGGTAAACTTGTTATTGAGGGGGATATAATTGATCGAGAGAATCCTTTGATTTTAATTGCAGAACAATCAGCGCGCTTACTGATGTCTGCAAAAAGTGCCCGATTATCATACAGCAATGGCACAGGAACTTTCTTGCCGGGATTTATGGCAGCACCCCAGTATATGGGAATGAGTAATTATAACGATGCTCTGGCTCCTGGTTGGGCATTTATTTTAGGACTTGAGGATGAAACATTTGGTGATCAGGCTGCTATGATGGGATGGATCACAAAAGATTCAACATTAAATGCAGCTTTTTGGAATACTAATAATGAGACAGTTCAATTATCAGCAAATCTTGAACCAATAACTGGTTTGAGAATCGACTTGAACGCCAACTGGGCAATGAGTAGTCGTTTAGAGCAATTCTATTTTCACCGTGGTAATGGAGACTTTACGGCAGAAAATCAAATGATAAGTGGAAACTTCTCGATGTCGTTTCTGTCTATTGGCTCTGCTTTTGAGAAAAGTAAAGAAAAGGGAGACTATTCATCAGATGCATGGAACCAGTTTAAAGAAAACAGAGTTATTATTTCTCAACGATTAGCGCAGGAACGACTTGGAAATCAGGTAATCGGTAGTCCTCATTATGATCCCAATGACGGCGATACACCTGAGTTTATGGATGGTTACGGTCGAACTTCTCAGGATGTTCTGGTGCCGGCCTTCATCGCTGCATATGCCGGAAAAAATGTGCAATCGATTAGTCTCAGTGCTTTCCCGAGTGTGTTTAATATGTTGCCCAACTGGACTGTCACCTATAGCGGTCTTGATAAAATTCCATTCTTTAAGAAGTTTGTTAAGCAAATGAGTGTTCGTCATTCTTATCGAAGTACTTATAGTGTAGGTTCATTTGCTACTAATCTGTTTTATGATCCTGATGTTACTGATGGATTGAACTATATTCGTGACCTGCAGATGAATTTCCTGCCTGATCGTGAAATTGGAGGCGTCTCAATTAATGAGCAATTTTCTCCGCTTATTAGTCTTGATATGCAACTTACCAATACATTAACAACACGCATTGAGTATAAGAAAAGCCGTTCTATGACACTGAGTTTTAATAATAATCAACTCATGGAAAACAAATCAGAGGAGTTTGTCATAGGCGCAGGTTATCGTTTTCAGGAAGTTCCGATTACCATCAAAACACAAGGTACTAAGCGAGCATTTCAGTCTGATTTAAATGTCAGAGCAGATATCTCTGTGAGAGATAACCGGATGATTATGAGAAAGCTTGAAGAAGATATTGACAACATGACCTCAGGCCAGAGAGCCATAACGATGAAATTCTCTGCAGAATATGTTTTGAGTTCAAGATTTAGTCTCAAATTATTCTACGATCAAAATATCAATACTCCCTTCGTTAACCTGTCATATCCAACATCAAATACGAAATTTGGTTTCAACCTTAGGTTTACCCTCGCTACTTAGGAGGTTTTTTAATATCTTTGGATTCATTTGAAATTAACTTACATACCATAAACAATGAACGTACCAGAAAACTTAAAGTACTCTCAAGATCACGAGTGGATTCGTGTAGATGGTGATTTTGCATTTATCGGAGTTACTGATTATGCCCAATCGAACCTTGGAGATATCGTTTTTGTTGAAGTTGAAACTGTGGGTGAAGAACTCAATAAAGGCGAAGCGTTTGGGAATGTTGAAGCCGTTAAGGCAGTTGAAGAGCTTTACATGCCAATAGGTGGTGAGCTTGTTGAGTTTAATGAAAGTTTAGAAGATGCTCCTGAACTTGTAAATACTGATCCCTATGGCGAAGGCTGGATGATTAAAATCAAACTTGCCGATGCCGGTGATTTAGATAATCTTCTTGACGATACTGCCTACAAAGCATTAATAGGATAAGGCACTTTTTACAATGAAGTCTAATGAGTTCAAATTAGTGGCTCCTGATGGCTTGGAAATTCATGTATATGAATGGCTGCCAGATGATTCAGGTAAAATAAAGGCTGCGGTGCAGATTGCTCATGGAATGGCTGAACATGCTGGTCGTTACCATGACTTTGCGAAATTTCTGACAGATAATGGTTTTGCAGTTTATGCCAACGATCACCGGGGACATGGAAAAACTGCCGGAGATCTCGATAATGTTGGTTTTCTGGCTCCCTACAAGGGTTGGGATAAGCTGGTGTCAGATTTTAAACAATTGAGTCTGCACATAAAAGAAAAAGACAATACCAGGCCACTAGTTGTTTTTGGCCATAGTATGGGGTCGTTTGTTATCAGAAAGTATATTCTTGATCCGGCAACAAGTATCGATGGCGCAATTATTTCTGGTACTGGAGATGATCCTGGAGTTCTAGGGCAGGTCGGTATTCTTCTTACCCGAATTTTGAAGCTTTTTTATTCAGCCAGAAGTCCATCGCCCTTTATGGATAAATTGAGTTTTGGTGCATTTAATAAGCCGTTTAAACCAAACCGCACAAAGTTTGACTGGTTGAGTCGTGACAAAGAGCAAGTTGATAAATATGTTGCAGACCCATATTGTGGTAAGGTTTTTAGTATAGGTTTCTTTAATGATATGCTCAATGGACTTTTATTCGTGAGTAAACAGCAGAATATTGATTCTACACCAAATGATTTACCTCTATTATTTTTTTCTGGTGAGAATGATCCGGTAGGGAATAATGGAAAAGGGGTTACTGCAGTATATAATCGATATAAAAAGGCCGGTGTAAGAAAGCTTAGTCTTAAGCTTTTTGCTGACGGGCGACACGAAATGCTCAACGAAATCAATAAGTCAGAAGTATACGTCCTTGTTTTAGATTGGCTAACAGAGAATATGCCATCCAAGAAATAATCTTAACATCTTCGAACAAGATTGAATATGGTTATAGGTAAGATGGAGTGATTACTCAGCCACTTCTGGGTTCAAATTAAAGTATTTGTTTACAGCGTATTCATACTGACTAATGAATATTCTCTTAAATTCAGTAATATTATTTTGCTCGCAGAAGAGCAGCATTGCTTTTTTATAATCAGAAGCTTTTACGCTTCTGTATGACAATGGACAATAGCTCTTTTCCATAAGAATGGCATTGCTTATAATGCGAGCAGTACGCTTATTACCATCATTAAATGGCTGAATGTATGATAGTAA
>JAGLDP010000036.1 GCA_023145515.1 Bacteroidales bacterium | reverse complement strand
ACCAATAACCAAAAAATCGCATCTGTACTCCATAATAAAGCGAGATTTACACAAAAGTAATTAATTTTGCTCGCCTAACAGAACACAATATAATATGGCTCAGGAAGATCTTTTTAAAAAACTGGTATCACACTGTAAAGAATACGGTTATGTTTTTCAATCCTCAGAAATCTATGATGGCCTAAGTGCTGTTTATGATTATGCTCAGTATGGGGTGGAATTAAAGAATAATATTAAAAAGTATTGGTGGGATTCAATGGTACTGCTTCATGAAAATATAGTAGGACTGGATTCAGCGATTTTCATGCATCCTTCTGTGTGGAAAGCATCCGGACACGTAGATGCGTTTAGTGATCCTTTGGTTGACAATAAGGATTCTAAAAAACGTTATAGGGCAGATGTGCTTATTGAAGACCGAATGGCAAAATTTGAAGCCAAAATCGATAAGGAAGTCACTAAAGCCAAAAAACGCTTCGGAGATTCTTTTGATGAGGCTCAGTTTAGAGAAACCAATCAAAGAGTACTGGATAACCAGGCAAAGCTTGACGAGCTGAACAATCGCTTTGTAAAGGCATTGAATGATAATGATCTGAATGAATTAAAGCAGATTATTCTGGATTATGAAGTTGCTTGTCCTGTTTCCGGTACCAGAAATTGGACGGATGTACGACAGTTTAATCTTATGTTTTCAACGGAAATGGGATCTACGGCTGAAGGAGCATCTAAAGTTTATCTTAGACCAGAAACTGCACAGGGAATATTTGTCAATTACCTGAATGTGCAGAAGACTGGCAGGATGAAGCTGCCTTTCGGAATAGCCCAGATAGGAAAAGCATTTAGAAACGAGATAGTTGCCCGTCAGTTTATTTTCAGAATGCGTGAGTTTGAACAAATGGAAATGCAATTCTTTGTTCGTCCGGGTGATGAAATGAAGTGGTTTGTTCACTGGAAAGCATTCAGAATGAACTGGCATCAATCCCTGGGATTCGGAGCCGAAAATTATCGTTTCCACGATCATGATAAACTAGCTCATTATGCTAATGCAGCTACCGATGTAGAGTATAAATTTCCCTTTGGTTTTAAAGAAGTGGAAGGAATCCATTCAAGAACTGATTTCGACCTGAAGCAACATCAGGAGCACTCAGGACGAAAAATTCAGTATTTCGATCCTGAGTTAAATGAATCCTATGTGCCATATGTTGTAGAAACATCTATTGGTGTCGACCGGATGTTCCTGCAGGTTATTTCATCATCGTATTGCGAGGAGGAGATTGAGAAAAATGATGGGAGTAAGGATTCAAGAGTAGTTTTGAAGCTGCCTGCATTTCTTGCACCTGTTAAACTGGCTGTTTTTCCTTTGGTGAAAAAGGACGGACTGCCTGATATTGCCCGTGGAATTATTGATGAGCTGAAATTTGATTTCTATTGCCAATACGACGAAAAGGATTCTATCGGCAAGAGATATCGACGACATGATGCTATTGGTACTCCATTTTGTGTTACTGTTGATCATCAGTCGGTTGAAGATGGCACCGTAACCATTCGTCATCGCGATAGCATGGAGCAGGAGCGGGTGAAGATTGAAGATTTAAAAAATATTATTGGTGAGAAGGTTAGTATGAAGGACATATTGAAAGGATTAACAAAATGAAAAAATTACGCCTGTTCTATCCGGATTTGCTGATGGTTGTTATTATGGTAGCCGTTTCGCTGGTTTATATGAGTCCTGTTTTTGAAGGTAAAACACTTCCCCAGGGGGATGTGATACATGCCCAGGATCAGATGGCAGAGATTCAGAAGTTTCAGGATGAAACAGGTGTATATCCGGGCTGGACAAACTCCGCATTTGCCGGAATGCCAACCTATCAATTGAAAAGTCCTCCGTCAAAAAATATTTTCCATTGGATGTTTCGGGCTCTGAAATTGTACCTTCCGGGTTATACTGCTGCAATACTATTTGTGGCTTTTCTGGGCTTTTATTTTCTTCTCAGAACATTAAAACTAAACCATTGGCTGGCTTTGGCAGGAGCTCTGGCTTTCGGACTGAGTTCACATCACTTACAATTGATTGGTGCCGGACATGTTAGTAAAATCTATGCGGCCGCATATATGGCACCGGTGATAGCAGGGATGTTTATGGTGTTTAAGAGAAAGTATCTGGGTGGCGGACTTTTAACTGCGCTTGGGCTTGGAATACAAATATCTACCAACCATGTTCAGGTGACGTATTACCTGGGATTAATGGTGTTAATCTACATCATAGTAGAGTTGGTTTATGCTATCAGGGAAAAGTATTTTGATCATTTTGTTAAGTCGGGCCTGGTTCTTTTTGTAGCTCTTATTTTGGCTCTGTTGCCAAATATGACCATGCTTTTGACCACCTATGAGTATACCCAGGAAACTACCAGAGGTAATACCGGGATTGCTACGGATGGCGAAGAGCAGAAAAGTGGCTTGAAGTTGGATTATATGACTGATTGGAGTTACGGCGTTGGTGAGACTCTGAATATGTTTATACCTAACCTGTATGGTGGAGGAGGAAGTGGTAATCTGGATGAGAATTCAGAGACTTTCAAAGACATGCAAAAGAAGGGAAATCCAAATGCCCTTCAAGCAGCACAATATGCCTCGACTTATTGGGGTGGACAACCATTTACGGCGGGACCACATTACGTGGGAGCTGTTATTATTTTTCTGGCCATTATGGGATTGTTTTTAATTCGGGGACCAAAAAAATGGTGGCTGATTGCGATCATTGTTTTGTCTATTATGCTCGCCTGGGGTAAAAACTTTATGGTTTTGACTGAGTTCTTTGCTAATAATGTCCCTCTTTATGCCAAGTTCAGGGATATGACAAATAATCTGTTAATAGCCCAATTTGCCATACCTCTGCTAGCTTTTCTGGGTATTCGTGCTTGGGTTATGGACGAAAAGAGGAATGATAAGGATAAGCTTAAAAAACTCTATATCGGTACTGGTATTGCCGGAGGAATTGCCCTGTTATTTGCCTTGGTGCCAAGTATGTTTATGTCTTTTTCAGGACCCCAGGATGCAGGAATAGCTCAGCAAGGATATTCGCTTGATGCACTTTTGGCAGATAGGGAGGCTTTAGCTCGAAAAGACGCTTTTCGTTCATTGATCTTTGTATTGTTAGGAGCCGGAATCCTTTGGGCCAGCCTGAAAAATAAGCTGAAAGCAAGTTACCTGTATATAGCAATGGTTATACTTATTGTAGCTGATTTATGGACTATCGATAAACGCTACCTTAATAATGACCGCTTTGTTAGTGTTAGAGAATTGGATAAAGGAACTGAGGCTACACCAGTTGACCAATACATATTAGATGATCAGGCAATTAGTTATAGAGTTTTAGATATCTCTGGTCCTAATCCACAACAACCAAATCCGTTTAAATATTCCAGAACCTCAAGGTTTCATAAATCACTTGGAGGATATCATGGGGCTAAGCTTGGAAGGTATCAGAATATGGTTGACCAATACTTAAATCAGGAATGGTATACCTTTTTGAGATCTATTAATGCAGAGTCAACAGTACAATCTGTTACTGCCTCAATGCGAAACATGAGGGCAGTTAACATGCTGAATGCCAAGTACATTATACTGTCAATGCAACAGCAGCCCCTGCACAATCCATTCGCTCTGGGCAATGCCTGGTTTGTGAATGATTTAATAATGGCAGAGTCAGATGCAGAAGAAATTGCTCAGTTAGGGCAGGCAGATCTGGGTCAGTCTGCATTGATGAATTCTTCCTTTGCCGATAATGTCAGTGGCATATCAAAAGAATCAATTGAGCCTGAAGATGAGATTAGCCTTGATGAATGTCAGCCTAACTACCTGAAGTATTCAGCCAAAAACTCAAAAGAAAGGCTTGCAATCTTTTCTGAGATCTGGTACCCTCATGGTTGGAAAGCTTTTATTGATGGAGAAGAAACAGATATTCTCAGAGCTAATTACTTATTGCGAGCCCTGGTAATACCTGCTGGTGATCACCAAGTTGAATTCCGTTTTGAGTCGACTTCATTAAAAACCGGACAAACAATTGCCTTGATAAGCAGCTTACTGATTATTTTGCTTTTAATTGGATATGGATTTCGATCTTATCGATTCTGGACACAACGCACAGAGTAGCCATTAGATTTGAAATCGGTAAAACGTCCTATGGCATCTCTGTTGTAATAGAGGTATCTTCTCCAGGCATACTCATCATCCAGTTCAGAGGCTGTCCAGAAGGTGCCGTATCCTACAATTCCGAGGAACACTTTTCCTGTTGATCGGTTTCCGGCGGGTAAGGCCGTAAAACTGCTTGAATTGGTTCCATTACCATCGGCATCCCAACCATCAGCGGCCTTAAGTTTTTTACCAACGTCTCCGCTAAGGATCCAGCCTGTTGAGTCTTTTTCGATCGGACTCATTCCGAGGTTCCATTCCAGGCTTGTGAATTCATCATCGGTAGGTAGATGCCATCCGGGGGGACAAATATCGCGGCCATTCGCGAAGGAGTCAGATACCGCTGTAGACCAGTCATATAAGCAGCCGTATGTTTTGTAATTGTAGGTATCTTTTGCTTCTTGGGCACTGTTTCCGTAGTACCCATACACCCACATCCCTTTTGTAGCAGTTGCTGATGATACCTTTGGCAGGTAGGCCAGGTTCTCCATCATCCATATTTGTCCGCCTATACGAACTGCTTTATAGGATTTATTATCTCTTTCGTCTGTGAATTCAAAGGGTTCCTTAATGGGTACATTGAAAAGCCTATCCGGCGTATCCACATACATAATGGTTTCCATTTTCACACTTGCCTCATCCTTGACTTTAATGTATCGCAAACCGTGAGGAACATAAGGTAGTTCATAATACCCGCTTCCATCAGAGGTGGTTCTAAGATCACTTTCAGAAAAATCAGGATTTAAAATTATCACCGTCAAGTAGGGTTTTGGCTCGCCTGTAATATTACCGAGTAAATGTCCGTATAATTTGGTTGTATGAGTGGTAGAAGTAAGGTGTATGTTGGCCTCGTTTAGACCTTCGCGCATCAGCATATCTACTGAATTTGCAGTAAAATCTTCTTTAGATCCAGATAGTGTTTGTCTTCCTGCCATGATCCCGTCAATTTCAAATTCTCCTTTGATATTGGTGCTGTCAGATTTGCCCCACATTGATACAACAGCTTCAAAAATAGGAATCTTTGTGTCTCTGAAATATGCAAACCCATTCAGTCGGCCATAAGTTGGAGCTGCGATGGTTAGCATTAAAGAGTCTGTGAGAAAGTCTTTACCATCAGAAACAGTAATAAAGATTTTATACTCAGTATCTGATGATGATTGCGGTCCTACCCAGGTAGCTTCATTTTTCTCAGTGCTCCCTTCAAATTCTCCTGTAGCCGATTCCCATAGATATGATATTTCATCCTGATTAGCATCCTTGGCATCTATCCATAGAACAAATGTTGTACTATTAAGTCCTGATGTGCGAGCAAATCCCTTATCGTAAATTTTGGGAGCGTAATTCTTTTCACAAGATAAGGTTGTGGCTGCTATTGTTAGAACACCCAGTATTATCCAAAGTAATTTAGTTCCTTTTTGCATAAGCTTATTTTTTACAGCTTAGTTTATTATTCAATGCCACCACCGTGGAATTCACCTTTCGAATCAGCAAAGTTAAGTTCTCTGGTTAAATCGCTGAGAGAGATTGAATCAAGCTCTTCAGGTTTCAGCGCTTTTCCGAAAATGGTAAACTTATACCTGCTGGCAAATAGCCCGACTCCTCCGTTGCGGATATTTGAAAACTCAGGAGAGTACATATATGTTCCGGCCGGATCTCCAGCCATCTGATAAGTGATCAAATTAGAGTCTGCAATCTGAATCATAAAATCAATACCTTGAACTATTCTGCGTTTATCGGGGTCAAGCTCAACTTCTTTTTGGATAAACCTGAGCAGAAAATCATCACCAAGAAAATCAAGTCCTCCCTCTAAACCTTCTCCACCTTCAGCATAAGCATCGTAATCATGGAAGTATTCAATGTATTTATCTACAGTGTCATTAGAGCTCATTTCTGTATATAGGAAACGTGTAATTTGTTGATGGTTGTTTGGTGTCAATGGCAGAAAATAGTCGATCCTTTCAGGTCGGTACCACGAATATCTTGTTTTCCTTACTTCTGTATTAAAAGCATGTTGGAAATTCCATGTGCCTAATGGTGTTATTCTGGATGATATTTTTTTATCCTCTTTTGGGAAATTAATACTCAGTTCGTAGTCAAATTCAGAATAAATTGGTTCAGTAGTTTTAAATAGATAATGGCCTTCAACAGCAAATGCTCCGGTATCTTTAGAGATTTCATAGCTTGGATATAATCTGATAGGCTCATCCATCATACTTCCATCCAGAGTATCAAATTGAGTCAGAAAAACCTCAATTTCATCTTGAGTATAATAAAGTGAATCTGAGTTAGATGAGAAATTATATGCATTTTCATGACTGATATAGCTTCTTTGAACCCGTACGTATTGTGCGCTGTCTTTAGCATTCAGAATACACATTACGTAAGGTGTTGAGCCTTTTGGGGCTGTTGGGTCAAATTCACTTTCACAAGCAGAGACAATAACTGCCAGAGTAAGGGCAAGCAGAGAAAGACGGGATAAAGCCATTTGTACCTAGTATTATGTGTTTAGCGTGGAACCAAAGGTAGAGATTTATTTCAATTTTTAAATCAGAACCTTTTGTTTCTGAAGTAGAAGACAAAGAATCTGAATGCAATAGGAACGTGACGGATGACCGATGGTATTAGTCCGTAGTGTATCCTCATAGAATCAAAGCGTTCGCGTAAACTGGGTTTTATGGTTTTCTTAGATTGCCCCCCATCAAGAAAAGCAGACAAGATCATATTAACATTAATGATTTTATCAGTTTTTTTGAGAGCTTTTATTACCCAGTCAAAATCAGCAGAGTGAGGATACTTCATGTCATACAAATCTGCAAGCTTGCGACTTACGAGAATAGACTGATGGCACACCAGCATGCCCTTTTGGAATGATTTCCATGTGAGGGTTTTGGGCGGACGTAAACGTCGGAGTCCGATTTCTTGATAAAGGTTATCTACTAGCATGGTGTCGCCATAATAGATATCACCTTCAGTGCCAAATTCATTAAATATCCTGGCAGTAGTATCCTCAGAATAGATCATGTCTCCGGCATTAATAAACCACACCCAGCTGCCAGTTGCCATATTAATCCCCTTATTCATAGCATCATACAGTCCTTGGTCAGGTTCACTAATCCAGTTGTCAATTTGGTTTGTGTACTTTTTGATAATATCAAGACTCCCATCTTTTGATCCTCCGTCAATAATAATATATTCAATATTGGGATAAGTTTGTGCCAGAATGTTGAGGATAGTTCTTTCAAGCAGGTCAACCGCATTGTACACTACGGTGATCACCGATACTTTTGGGGTCTTATTACTCACAATATTATTGTTTTTTTCTATTTTCGTATAAAAATCCATAGGATGTTTTACACCCTGTTAAAGATACAGCGTTTTTTTGAAGGATTATATTTCACCGGGATTAGTATTTTGAGAATCCTGCTTCGCTTCAAATACAGAAATTCTCTCCGCCCTTTTTATCAGAATAATAAGGAGCTGGTTATTCTTGGAAATGGCCCTTCATTGAAAGAGAGTTTGGTCAATCAAAAGAAACTGCTTGAAGACAAAGAGCTGATGGCTGTAAATCTCTTTGTTCTTTCAGATGAGTTCGTGCACTTACGTCCTCAAAATTATGTATTGCTTGATATTGGTTTTTTTAAATCAAATACGATTCCAAGAGTAAGGGAGGTCACCGAAAGGATAATCGAAGGTTTTTTGTCAAAGACCGATTGGGAGATGAATATATTTCTGCCAAAAGAAGGCAGGGGGAGCAAGCTTCACCTGAAATTAGAAAACTCAGACAAGAAATTCAATTTTGTATTTTTTAACCGCACTAATGTGGAGGGATTAGAGGGCTTCAGACATTGGGCTTACAGAGTTAATTTGGGTATGCCTAAGCCACAGAACGTACTGGTAGGATGCTTGATGCTGGGAATATGTATGAAATATTCGCAGGTATATATATTAGGTGCTGATCATAGCTGGCTTGAAAATATCCGCATTAGTGATAATAATACTCTGATAAGTGTTGAAAAGCATTTTTATGATAAGGATACGAAAGGAAAGCCTACGAAAAAGGAACATCCCGATACTCTTGAGAGTGCTAAGTTGCATGATTACCTGTATGACCTGGCAAGAACGTTTTCATCATACCATTTGATTCGTGAGTTTGCTGATTCACAGGGAGTGAAAGTGTGGAATGCTAGTGAAGTATCCTATATTGATGCTTTTGATCGGGTGAGGTAAATGTCGGCCAAATCAAAGTCAACCTGATCATCAATGTCAATACTGTTTTTTCTACTCATGACATAGCCAAAGCAATTTGAAGAAAGGTAAAGTGTTTTTTCCTCCAGCATCCGGCGGATATTACAAATATACAGGGCTCCATTAAGACGAAAGTACTCTGGGAGATTTTGAGAAGGAGTTTTCTGGATATTTTCAGCGATAAAACCTGTGAGACTATTATCAGGAGGCAGAGTGTTGCTCCAAAGTGGCGAGTGTTCTGTTTTACAAATAGATATAATGGCATCCGCTTCTTTCTCGTCTAATAGCTTAATGGCATCTGAGATATTGCTGGCACTCCTTAATGGTGAGGTAGGTTGCAGCAAAGTGAGATGAGAGAAAGACAAGGGATTGTCGTTTCGCATGGTTTCTACCAAATGATTCAATACATCTATGGTAGTAGTCTGATCTCCTGCTAATTCCGGAGGTCGTAAAAAGGGCACTTCAGCACCATAGGCTATCGCAATTTTAGCAATAGCTTCAGAATCAGTGCTGACAATAACCTTATCAAACATCTGGCATTCCAAAGCCGCCTCAATGGTCCAGGCAATAAGAGGTTTTCCTGCAATAGACATCAGATTTTTCCCAGGTAGTCGTTTTGAGCCACCACGCGCGGGAATAACTGCGAGATGTTTTTTCATATCAGTCATTGAATACTCTGAAATATTCGTTATTGGCCCGGTTATAATCTTCCAGTTTGCCGATATCCATCCAGAATTCACGTATCGGGAAAGAAACTGTAACACTATTTTGCTGAACAAGTTTTTCGAAAATTCGTGTCATGTCAACGGCAGATCCTGGCTCAATTGTCTGAATCACTTCAGGGTTCAAAACATAAATCCCTGCATTAACATAAAACTGTTGTACGGGTTTTTCTTCAATGGCAATGATATTGCTTTGGTTCAGTTTGACAACACCGTATGGTACTTCGAGTCCATATTCACGAATGCACATTGTGGCATCGGCTTCTGCCTCGTAGTGAAAGTCAATAAGGTTTTCAAAATTCACATTGGTAAGAATATCTCCGTTCATTACTAAAACCGGGTGCTTAGGCAGCTCGTCTAAAATTCCTAAAGCACCAGCAGTACCCATGGGTTTTTCTTCCTCAATATACCGGATATTTACCCCCATCATCCGTCCGTCTCCAAAGTAATCCTTGATTTGTTCTCCTTTATAATTAATAGAGATAAATATTTCTGAGAAGCCATGTTGCTGCAGTCTGCTTACCAGTGTTTCCAGAATTGGTCTGCCACCTACTTTGAGCATAGGTTTAGGTGTGTTCTCAGTGAGAGGCATGAGCCTTTTTCCCATTCCGCCAGCCATAATTACAACCGGGTTTGGGAGCTTTTCTTTTTTTATCAGGTGATCAATTTCAGCAAGCTTCACCACTATTCCCATGTCATCAAGCAAAGGAACCTGATATACCCTCCTTGAAACAGCGGTTTGAATAATTTTTTCTTTTGAGTCATTGAGTCGACAAACAACAGGCTTTCTATTGTAAATATTCTCAATGCTATCATCCATCCCTAACCCTGAGAGTAAGCCTCTGCGAATATCACCATCTGAAAGGGTGCCGATCAATACCTGATCATCATTGACAACAAGTGCCAGTTTCATAGCACCCTGGTCGATGGTTTCTAAAGCCTTTCGGATGAGTGTGGATGGGGATATTTTTATTTCGTCAACTTGATACATTACTTCGCAGGAATTATTCTATTGGTTGATATCATAGAAATCTTTTGGTTTTACTTCTGCTAAGTTAAAGCTCTTTAGCAATTTTAGTGTTTTTTCTGTTGCTCCTCCGTTTCCGTATGGGTTTTTTGTGTTCGACAGACTTTTCTGGAATTTTTCTGAGTAAAGCTTTTTGAAGGCTTTTTTCAGGGATTCGGGATCGGGATTTGTATGGATTACCGATTGGGCTGAGAGTCGCCCTTTTTGTCGGTTACCTATATTGATGGTGGCTGTTTTGACGCTTGGAGCTTCAATAATTCCACTTGATGAATTTCCTACTACAGCATCAACCTGCTTCATAAGCGACAAATATCTTAATTGTCCTAGTGATGCAAATAACTTAGAGCTATCTGGGTGATCTTCAGTGTATTGCTGCAGGAGCTCAATCAGCTCCCGGTGTCCTGCGTCAGCATTAGGCATAGTAAAGATGCACAGACAATCTTTTTGATCAGCGAGAAAGGTTAATAAATCTTTGAAATGCTGCAAGCTTTCTTTTGGATCGAGAGTTTCAGGATGGTAGGTTAGAAGTAAATTTTGTGATTTGAACTTTATTCCAAGATTTTGTTGTAGTTCTTTTTTCGAAAGCAATGGAAGCTTTTTGATGCTGTCTTGTCCGAAGCCACCTACATTGAATACACGGGATGGATTCTCACCTAACTGGATTACTCTTTTTCGGTAAGCTTCAGCAGCGGTAAAATGCCAGTTTGACATTTTTGAGACTGAATGTCTTATGGTGTCATCAATAGCCCCCAGACTTAATTCTCCACCATGAATATGGGCAAGCGGAATATTGGCTATCAGTGCTGATGTTGCAGCTGCCAGAATCTCAAAACGATCGCCCAGAAGAATGATTAAATCAGGTTGTAATGTTTTGAATGAGGTGGAGAATCCTTCAAGAGCCACAGAGATGGAGTGTGTGATGCCAATCGCACTATCATCCTTTAGTTCCATATTGAAGCTACGGTCGATATGAAACCCATCTTCTCTTATCTGGTCTATGGTTGAGCCAAATTCTACAGATAGATGTGTGCCGGTTACCACTAGTTGTAACTGAAGGTCAGAATCGTCTTGAATTCCTTTCATCAGCCAGAATAGCAAGCCGTATTCAGCTCTCGTGGTGGTTACTATACAGAGTTTTTTCATATGATCAGTTCGTCATATCAGTTCGTCATATTAGTTCGTCTTTCTCATAGTTCTTGGGTGCTGGTTTCCCGATAAATTCATCCCATCTGAGCGGACTGATTCCAGAGCCAGGACGCTTGACACACAAGTTTTCAGGGGAGAAAGAATCTCCTTTCTTGATTTGAACTGCAGCTACAAGACTTTTTCTGGCTGCAGGTATATTTTTGATTTCACTTGGGGAAGGTTCTTTTTTTCCGCTACCGAGAGCCTTTTCTATATTTCTTATGGCGTCTACCATATGTTTGAGTTCGTCAGGTTCAAGGCTGGCTTTATGATCAGGACCTTCCATGTTTTTGTCGAGTGTGAAATGTTTTTCAATTACTCTGGCTCCGAGAGCAGCTGCAGCAACCGGAACTTCTATTCCTGGTGTATGATCAGAATACCCAATGCGGATGTTAAGGTCATTTTTCATGCTGATCATTGCCTTTAGGTTGATTTCGGCAAAAGGTGCAGGATACTCTGTTGTAGCATGAAGTAATGTTAGCTCATCTTTTGGGAAACCAGTTGCTGTGATCGTTTTCAGGGCTTGCCTGATTTCACTCATTTCAGCCATTCCAGTACTCAGAATGATGGGTAGCCTTTTGCTGGCCATATGTCTTAGGTAAGGCACATTGGTAAGATCACCTGACCCCACTTTAAATCGTTTTATCCCAATGTCTGCCAAAAGATCTATGCTGTCATGATCAAAAGGAGTAGACATAAATTCTAGTCCCATTTTCCAGGTGTAATCTCTTAATACTATATGATCATCATGAGTGAGCTCGAGTTTTTGAATCATTTCATACTGAGAGTCGCCAGCACTTGATTTTTTCTGATAGCCAGCTTTCGGAGTGTCTCGGGTAAGTAGCTTACTGGCTTTAAAGCTTTGAAACTTAACTGCATCCACGCCTGCCCAAGCTGCTTTATCAATTAATTGTTTGGCAAGCTCAAGACTCCCGTTATGGTTTACACCCGCTTCAGCAATGATAAAAATGGATGTGCTCATCTTATCTTTCTCAATGGGTTTCCGATATATGTTCCTGACTTTTCTAAAGTTCTGAGAACTACTGAGCCTGCTGCTACCAATGTGTTTTCAGGTATACTTATATTATTGGCCAGCACCGTGTTTGATCCAATAAAGCATCCTGATCCAACCTGACATTGACCGTTCAAAATGGCATAAGTAGAAATATGGCAATGTGCTCCAACATGGCTTTCGTGTTCAATCAAAGCTCCGGTATTGAGAATGCAGTTTTCACCAACTACTGCTTCAGTATTTACAATAGCATTATGCATGACAATGGTTCCTGAGCCAATTTTTGCATGTTTTGATACTATAGCGTGTGGAGAAATGATTACCGGAATGTTTACACCGAGCTCTTTTAGTAATTCAAATAATTTCACCCGAAGGCCAGGAGATTGAATGTGTCCTATGGTTATCAGAAAATTATTGCAGCTGTTTTTAAGCTCAGGTAAATCGTCATCTGTGCCGATAACAGGATATCCTGCCATCGACTGGCCGGCTTTGTCAGGCAAATCAGTAATCCCTAAGATTTCATATTTGCCTTCCTGCTCTATAACGTCAATACAGGATTTACAATGACCTCCTCCTCCTAATAAAATGATTGGTTCTTTCAAGATGGCATGGTTTACTTAGAACAAATATACAAACACCTCAAAACTTCACTACCAATTATTCAGACTTATTTGAAAATTTCTTGATCCAATTCTCCAAATCAGGAGATAATTTGAAAAGATAAATAAGAATGATGTAGCTGATTGCAATAGCACTGGATCTTAACAGAACATCAGCTATTATGCTAATTGTTCGATTATCAGCATTATACAATACAGGGAGTAAGAGGTTTAGCCCAAAGCTCAAAGAGGCAGCCAGTATTATTAACAAATGCTTGTATGAATAGGGTTGCATTTTGAATTTCGACCAAAGAAATCCAAACCTCATAATGCTATAGATCAGGGCAGATATTGCACTGGCTAATGCTGCACCAGAAATACCAAAAGCTGGAATGAAAACGCTATTTGAGAGAATAACTAAAGCCCCAAATATACCAACAAAAATTGTTAGAACTTTGTAGTAATCACTTGTGCTGATGATGGCCCCACTCACACCGGCTGCCATAAGAAACAGATTTGAAAATCCGATGAATAGCACAACGTACTTCCCACTGGCATACTGAGGCCCGAGGATATGTATTACATTATCTATGTTAGCCCAGAGACCAATAAGCACTAATGATCCGATGATCAGCTGGTCGATTGTACTTTTGTTGTAAACCCTGCTTATTAGCTTTAGATCTTTATCTTTCCAGGCTTGGGCAACAACTACTGCTGAGATTTTGGATAAGACCCTTAACGGGATCACAACAAGTGTTCCGTAGAAGAAAACCCTGCCATAAGTTCCAACTTCAACAGTACCCAGGAAATGCTGGATCATAAGAATATCTATCTTCTGAATCAGGATGTTGCTAAAGGATACAATAATACCAAATGAAGCAACCGAAAACATGTTGATTTTAAGATCTTTAGTTAAGTTGTCTTTATTGATATGTAGTACAAACTCACCATCTCTGATAAGACTGAAAAGAATTAATAATCCGGGTAAAGAAAGTGCAGCAATATACAGAAGAACAAGAAGGGGAAAGTCTATTGCAAAGATAAGGTAGGCAGCAATGGCAATAAGAATGTAAACACGTTGAAGTAGTTCTTTATGTAAGATGCCCTTAATGGATTTATACAGAACAGCATAATAAATGTCAATTACCAGAAAAAGGGCAGTAAACACTGAAAGGGGAATAATGAGATCAACAAATTGTGGAAGCAGCTTGCCTGTTTCACTGGCATTACTAAGAATATATGGTCTGAGAATCAGGTATAGTCCTGTTGACAACAGTAATCCGATGAAAAGAACTATAAAGAGAATTCCCAGGTAGCCATTATGATGATTCTTTTGGTTTCTGAACCATGGGAAAAGGCGATTTGAAACATTATTTATTCCCAGAGTTGCCAGGGTGGCAAAAATCAGCGACCATGCATTTATAACATCCAGAACTCCATTTTGCTCTTGAGTCAGGTATTTTGGAAGCAAGTAGCCTGCTGTTATGAAGCCAATAACTACTCCTGAATAGGTTAATATGGTTCCCTGAAGTCCTTGTTTTTCAATGATACTCACAGACAAAACATTTTTATCAAAAGTAACAATTTCCGGCATGAATTGAGGCTGGAATTCTTTTCTTTGTATCTTCGTCAGCATAATAATTCCTATATATGGGAAGAAAAGAAAATACCAGAAATTCTATTCGGAAGCTAAGGAGTTCCTACATGACAACCGTGGTTAGTACTGCCTTGGTGTTATTCTTATTGGGGTTGCTGGGTTTACTAATATTGAACGCCAGGAGTCTTGGTGATTATGTGAAAGAAAATCTGGGCTTTTCAGTAATCCTGGCTGATGGTACTCGTGAGGCAGATATCATACAGATCCAGAGATCTTTTGATGCTGTTGGCTTTGTTAAGGAGACAAGTTACATCACACCTGAACAGGCGGCGAAGGATTTACAAGAAGAACTTGGAGAAAATTTTCTTGATTTTTTAGGATTTAATCCCTTGAAACCTTCTATTGACATAAAATTGCTGGCCAGCTATGCTAATCCTGATAGCATTGCTATGATTGAGCAGATTTTTCTAGAGTATCCTCAGGTAAAGGAAGTGTTTTATCAAGAATCGCTAGTTAATCTGGTGAATGAGAATGTGCGCAAGATAAGTGTGATCATGTTGGTTTTCAGTGGGTTATTGTTTTTTATTTCTGTAGCGTTGTTTAACAATACTATACGATTATTAGTTTATAGTAAGCGATTCATTATAAAAACTATGCAATTGGTTGGAGCTACCCGGCCCTATATATTAAGGCCATTCTTGATAAAAGGAATTACTAATGGTTTGGCAGGTGCTTTCATCGCCAGCCTGATGTTTTTGTTGGTGGTATATATTGCTCAGCAAGAGGCACCTGATTTGATTGTTTTCACTAATAGAGAAATTGTTGGTGGTCTGATGCTTTTTATTTTTATTATGGGTGGTCTGATGGCATGGTTTTCAACCTGGTTTGCTGTAAGTAAGTACTTGCGCTCTGATCAGGATGCTTTGTATTATTAAATTTGAAATTAGTATTTTAAGATATGGCTAAAAAAAGTTCAAAAGAATCCTCTGAATCGCAAGGTGGATTTGCATTCGGACCTCAGAATTACCGTTTATTACTAATCGGTCTGCTCGTTATTGTAGTTGGTTTTATTTTGATGGCTGGAGGGAAAAGTGATGATCCTAATGTGTTTAATCCTGAAATTTTCAGCTGGCGCAGAATTACCCTTGCTCCCCTTGTGGTTTTGCTTGGATTTGTGATTGAGGGTATTGCCATTATGAAGAAGCCCAAGGCTGACAAGTAGTTGAAGGTATGGATTGGATAGAAGCACTCATATTAGGTATTATTCAGGGAATTACTGAATTTCTACCTGTATCAAGTTCAGGACATCTTGAGCTTGGGAAGGCATTGCTGAATGTTGAAGCTAAGGAAGACTTAACTTTTACCGTGGTAGTGCATGGAGCAACGGTTCTTTCTACTCTGGTGGTATTTTTTAAAGAGGTTTGGGTGCTTCTGAAAGGAAGCTTTCAGTTTAAATGGAATACTGAAACACAGTATCTCGCGAAAATCGTGGTGTCGATGATCCCGGTAGTTTTCGTTGGCTTGCTATTAGAGGATTATATTGAGAGTTTCTTTGGTGGCAGGATACAATTTGTAGGACTTATGCTTCTTGTTACCTCAGTGCTATTGAGTTTGACGTACTTTCTCAGAAACAGAATAAAGGAAAGGAAGCTGGGATATGGATCTGCATTTGTAATGGGAATTGCCCAGGCATTTGCCGTTATGCCCGGGATATCAAGATCTGGGGCTACTATCGCAACCGGAATTCTCATGGGGAATGATAAAAAAGAAATTGCCCAATTTTCTTTCCTAATGGTGCTTGTCCCAATAATTGCTGCAAATGTGAAATCTCTGATAGGTTTTGAGGGAGTAGAAATGGGTGGGGCAGTTGGTAGTATTCCGCTTCTGATTGGCTTTTTAGCCGCTTTTATTACCGGATGGCTGGCTTGTTCCTGGATGGTCAACCTGGTTAAGAAAGGCAAACTGATCTGGTTTGCCATATATTGTTTTATTATTGGTTCAATAGCAATCGCTTCTGGTTTTATTGCATAAAAAATGTCTGAGCAAAAATCTGTTAGTCCGGAGGCTCAAAAATGGCTTGACGGACAGGTAATCTTTATTAATAAGCCTCTTCGCTGGACTTCCTTTGATCTGGTAAGGAAGGTTAGGTATGGTATTCGAAACCATTTTGGCTTGAAGAAAATTAAAGTTGGTCATGCTGGTACATTAGATCCTCTGGCTACCGGAATGATGGTTATTTGTACCGGTAAGGCCACAAAAACTCTTGTGAATTATCAGGATCTGGGTAAAGAGTATGTTGCTGGCATTCGCTTTGGATCAACTACACCGTCATTTGATTTGGAAACAGAAGTAGATGCGAGTTTTTCTACTGAGAAAGTTACAAGGGAAGCATTAGAACAGGTGCTTTCTAAAATGATTGGTGCGCAGCAACAAGTACCTCCACTATTTTCTGCAAAAAAGATTGGTGGCAGACGAGCGTATGATATTGCTCGCGAAGGAAACACCGTTGAGATCAAACCTCAGTCGATCGAAATCTATTCTATGGAGATACTTAGCTTTGAGCTTCCTGATATTGTAATTCGTGTTTCATGCAGTAAAGGAACCTATATCCGCTCTCTTGCCAGAGACTTAGGATTGGCATTAGGTTCAGGGGCTCATCTTATCTCCCTTTCCCGTACTGCCATTGGCTCACATACACTTGACAAAGCTCTGAATGTTGATGATTTAGATAATTATTTGCTGCAACTGTAACAAATTGAAAATTGTCACGTATAAGACTCATTACGAAAATCAAGTAGTTCTTATATGAAATTATCTAAGTTTAAGTTTGATCTCCCCGAAAAATTAATTGCTCTACATCCAACTGAGCATCGTGATGAATCCAAATTAATGGTTTTGTGGAAAGACACAGGCAAAATTGAGCATCACAAGTTCAAAGACATTATTCAGTTCTATGACAATGAGGATGTTATGGTGTATAACAACACTAAGGTATTTCCTGCACGTCTGAGAGGAAACAAGGAAAAAACCGGTGCTGAAATAGAGGTCTTTTTGTTAAGAGAGTTGAAGCAAGACCAAAGATTATGGGATGTATTAGTTGATCCTGCAAGAAAAATCCGAATAGGTAACAAATTGTACTTCGGAGAAGACGACATGTTGGTTGCGGAGGTTATTGACAATACAACTTCACGAGGAAGAACTCTCAGGTTCTTGTATGATGGGCCGTATGATGAGTTTAAAAAGACTTTGTATGACTTAGGAGAGACTCCTCTTCCTAAGCTCATTAATCGTGAGGTAGAGCCTAATGATAAAGAAAGATATCAAACCATTTATGCTAAGCATGAAGGAGCTGTTGCAGCACCAACTGCCGGAATGCATTTTAGTCGTGAATTGATGAAGCGACTAGAGATTAAGGGTATAGATTTTGCCTATGTTACTTTACATGTAGGATTAGGGAATTTCCGTTCAGTAGATGTGGAGGATTTGACTAAGCACAAGATGGATTCTGAAACAATTTCTATTCTTGAAGAGGCTACAAAGATTGTAAATTCAGCAAAAGAAAACGGACATCGGGTGTGTGCTGTTGGTACAACAACTATGCGTACTCTTGAGAGTTCGGTGTCGACTCAGGGATTTTTAAAGCCTTTTGATGGATGGACAAACAAATTTATTTTTCCTCCTCATGAGTTTAGTGTTGCCAACTCTATGGTGAGCAATTTTCATCTGCCTTTAACTACTCTGATGATGATGGTATCAGCTTTTGCAGGATATAACCGTCTGATGGATGCTTATAAGGTAGCGATTAAGGAAAAATACCGATTTGGCACCTATGGTGATGCTATGCTAATCTTGTAATTTGAAGCTTTAATTAACTTTTGGGGCTTTGTGTTCGGGATCGATTATTTCGCGGTATTTATGAACTACAAGTTTAAAATCTTCCCAAGAATCTTTTTTTAGCTGGGGGTTTCTTAGCAGGGCGGATGGATGATATGTTGGCATTACCAGAAAGTTTTCCCATTCCATCCATTTGCCTCTGATCTTTGTAATCCTTGCTTCCGGATCGATTAAGCTCTTTACGGCTGTTGCTCCGAGCAAAATAAGGATTCGTGGACGGATAATACTGATCTGCTTGAAAAGCCATGGAAGACATGCGTCACGCTCTTCTGGTTTTGGGTCGCGGTTTTTAGGAGGACGACATTTCACAATATTTGCGATGTACACATGCTCCTCTCTGGTGAAACCACATGCAGACAGTATCTTGTCTAGCAATTGTCCTGATTTTCCAACAAAAGGTACTCCCTGAAGATCTTCATCATGACCAGGACCTTCTCCTATTATCATGATCTCCGCATACGGATTTCCTATTCCAAAAACTGCATTTTTACGTTCGGTATGCAATTCGCAAAGTGAACAATTGCTCACCTCCTGGCTCATTTTGAGGAGTTCCTTTTCGATCATGATTGATTGTTTTTAGGATTACATATTCTAATGCGACTGTTTAATGAGTTTTTCGGAAAAAGTATTTTGCTGATTATGCACAATCAGTACATAAATACCATCTGACATTTCTTTCAGATCAAGAGTCTCTTGATGCCTGACTCCCTGAACGAAAAGTTCTTTTCGCCAAACTTCTTTTCCCTGCAAATTAAGAATTCTGATGCTTGTTTCTCCACTTATACCCGTGAGTTGTAAATTAAAGCCTCCATCTGAAGGATTTGGAAAGATTGAGTAAGCAGAGTTATTTTCAATTAGCTTAGTATTTGTCTGGATTCCCTGAATAAGTACATTATCAATTCCAGTGCCATAGCTTAAGTCTTCAGTATCATTGTATTGAAATCCTACTTGAACCTCACCAGAATAATAATCCTGTGGAATATCAATACTCATGGTGCGCCAGATGTACTTTGGTCCAAATCCACTCACACCAAGCTTTTTGAGTTCAATCCAAGGGTCTGTTGGTGTGCGGCGAATCCATATTGTCAGGAATTCAGCCGAGTTGAGTCTCTTTAAAGTGTAATCAAAGCCAAGGGTAACAGAGTTGTAATCAGATAAATCCAGGCGGGGAGTGATGGCCATATCTTTTGAGTTGGCAGAGTATCCATTTGCGAAAGAATTTGCAGCCAGAAATATCGTTTCATTATCGGTATTCATTTCATGCAACTCTGCATTCCCCCAGCGGAAACCATTTACGGAGCCCAAAATTGCCCAGCCATGTCCTGACAATTCAAAGTTTTCAGAATATGGAAGAGTCATAATCCCTTTTGGGGTGAGAGATACAATGTTGCTTGGTTCAGATTCTCCATCCGGACCGCCAGCGTACAATGCTGTCACATAGTATGAATATGACATCCCCTCTTGAATATCCGGATCAGAAAATGACGATGTATTTGTGGTGGCCAGGAGTACGTCATTTTTATATATCATATAGTGTTCAAATCCCTCAGTATACAAGTTTAACCAATCAAGATCAATTTCTCCATCTGAGAGATTATATGTTAGATCAACCGGTGCGTGCAGAGATACAATGTTGACTTCAAATGTGATACTATCATCATAATTTATAACATTGAAGAGGTCGAGTCCTCCTTTACCACTATTGCCATTATTATAAAGGAAGCTGGATGGGTTAGTGCCATCACTCATTGCAAATCGGGTTTTCCCTAGCGGAGCATTACTGAATGCTCCGTTTTCTGTGAGGGTTCCGCCGGGGCGATAAACGTATATCTCATCCGGAGGTCCGCCGGCATTCCCATTACCAGCGGCTGGATTTATTCTGTATACAATCAGTCCTTCACCCGGAATGCTTGCTTCATACATCCCTTCTCGTTTACGATATTCCAGAATAAAATACTCTGATGGATGCAAGGGAGAGGATATTTTATAAATATTATTCTCAGGATTTTGGAGGGGATATATTGAATAGGTTCCTGACTCATTAATTTCTGGTATCGACGCGATCCAGTCTCCATATTTATACTTCATAAATGCCCCCATGTACCCATGTCCGCTGGATTGATCCATGATATCATACGGACCGCAGGCTATTGGTGCCCCGGTGTCTGTGTAATGATATAAATCCGGTGCTCCCAGCACATGAAAAAATTCATGGCATAGCGTTGACACTTCAAAGGTGCCTTCAAGCATGAACAGATAATCTCGTACTACCAATCCACGAATGCTTGCTGTTTGTGAATATAGTGACCACCGATGAGGCCAGAGTAGAGTTGACCAGGCTGTTGTTCCACCTTTTATAGTAAAGCAAACATTATCTACATTGCCATCATTATTGGCATCCAGATCCAGAGAGTCAGGAATTTGATCGCGTACAAATTCTATTGCATTTTTGAGCAGAGTATGCTCTCTGCCAGTTTTTTGTCCGCCAGTATAACCATCGGGGTTGGCGGCTGAATGCGGCATGAAATAGGCCCGTGGATGTTCTGAAATATAAGTAACATTAATAGTGTCAGGAGAGTTTGGATAATGATAAGTATCCACAAAAAGTCTCTCATACGATACTTCGTGATAGTAGTGTCTCAGTGATGGTTTATCCATGGCCCGGTATGCATCAAAGTACTCTTCGCGTGGGGTTTCAAAAATACTATCATCAGCAAAGGAAATGTATATTGATAGCTGATTTACTTGTCCGGTTGTTGGCGCATCAGTCATTCCTTTCATATTCATAGGAGCCAGAAAAGCCTCACGTTTTTGACGGTACAAATTTTCTGAGATCTTTGCACCCGGAATCAGTCCTACTTCACCCGGAATAACAGTGTTGACAAGGTATTTTGATGGGAGAACTTCATCTCCCTGCCGGATACCATAATAGAAGTATCCATCTGCCGGATTCAACACGATTGTATATCCCTTATTGTCGTGCAGATAGTTGTAAAATTCATCACCCGATGCCAGACAATGAAATTTTGTACCATCAGGTTGCTCAATAGTCATTGGTACGTTAGTCAGATGATCGGCCCTGGCAGCTTGGCTCATTATCAGGCTAGCAAAGAAAAGAAGGAAGAAGAGTCGTTTTATCATGTGGACTTATTCAATAATGATTTTTTTCGTGTATCTGTGTTTGCCAGATCTGGTTTTCAGCAAGTAAATACCAGGCTCTAATGAACTAATGTTTAGATGATACTCGATGTCTAAAGACTTATGTTCGATCACCAATTTCCCTTGCAAGTTAAACAATTGCAAATGAATAGGTTCATGTTGGTTCAGCAAAAATTTGATATATAATTTACCCCTGGCGGGATTTGGATAGACCAGAAATCCTTCATCCAATGTGGTACTTTCAAGAGCTGAATTAATTCTGAAGTCTAAGTCCATTCTCATTGTATCAGGCTGACAATGATCATTATATACAACCTGAGTAACAGTAAATTGCTCAAAGAGCTGATACTTATTCTGGGGGTTTTTTTCGCTTGATGTTTTCCCGTCTCCAAAATCCCACCAATAGTAATTGCCATTTTTTGAAGTGTCATTAAACTCGGCCAGCAATCCGTCAGTACTGGTCTCAAATCCTGCGATGGGTTCTAAAGTAACATGTATCTGATGATCTTTCTCCAGTAAATCAAGATGGTTCAGTAGCAGGGTTGTGCTTTTACTTCCTCCTGTGTTGTACGAGACTTCATGAGGACCTTCAGTAAAGGCAAATTCGGGTTCAGCTCCTTCACCAAAGTTCCAGTACCAAGAGCTGATATCACCAGATGATTCACTTGTAAAAATAATTCTCTGGAACTGACAGGCCTCTGAATCATTAACAGAATACTCTGGAATTGGTGGTTCATCGATCTCCCAAATCCGGATATTATCGATTGCTGCACCATATCCCTGTCCGTTAAAATCATTATAGTAAAAGCCAATTTGTATTGGTCCGTACTTTGCTTCTTCAGGAAAGTAGAAATATACTGTCTCCCAATCGCTCCATGCACCGGTAGAGTCAAGTTTTGAGATGGGATACCAGAGTCCGTTATCATATCTTCGATACATCACAAAGAGGTGATCAACACCGGGCTTTTGCTTAAAGGCATAATCAAAGCTTATGGCAACATTATCAATATTTCTGATGTCGAGACTGGGTGAAATCAAATAGTCGCTTACCTGGCTTGCTGGGTCTGCCTGATCAGACCGAATGCTGACCACGTGTCCGTTATTTCCTGGAATATCGAGATCTGCAGCGCTTCCCCACCTGAATCCTTGAAGAGTATTTTTTAGTTCCCATTCATTGGGTATAAGCTCAAATCCGTTTTCAAAGGGCAGAGTCAGGCCGGGCACAGGCATTGCTTCGATATTATCAGTGGGTTCTGATTCACCTTCATCACTACCGATATATGAAGCTGATATATGGTAGGAATAGCTTCTGCCATTTTCTAAGTCAAGATCTCTAAAACTGGTTGTGACTGGTGTTGCAATGAGTTCACCATCGCGGTAGATATTATAATGTGAAAAATCATTAATTACCAGCTCATCCCAAAGCAGCTGAACAAAGCTATCTCCGGGTAATGATTGAAAAGCTCCGGGTCTATCGTGCATTGGGATGTTATCAGGTTGAAGCCAAAAAATTGCGGCCTGACCTTTCGTGAAATTACCTCCACCTGCTGCCATATTCTCTAAGCGGAAATAGCCGTTTCCGGCCCCGTTCCAGCCCCAGTTGAAATGAAAATACGACTTGCTGTGAAACCCGTCAATATTAAATGCATGTCCGCTTCCGCCATCCGGGTTTGATCCGATATAGATTAATGGTCGGCCGTTGATCAGCTCCTGGCGAAGCATTATGAACCAGTCTTTTTCAGAATATCTTTCTTTCTCTCTGATCTGCAGTCCTTTGTAGAAGCGAAAGTTATTTTTTAGTGCCTGAGTGGCATAAACCGAGGTGTTAGCTCCGGATTCATCCGGACCATAGTTCATGTAGGTTGCAACTCCTGCATGATATAGCAGAAGGGCGGAGGCATCATCAGGATAAGTTCGATGCATATTTAGCCATTGATAAGCAGTATCAAAACTGGCTGTCTGAATACCATATTCAGGGTGATTTGTAGGGGTATAAGAATTTGATCCCAGTCCGCGTTCCGGCCAGTTCCATTTGTGCATCACTTGTCCCATTGCAACAGCAACACAGCCCACAAGAGCATGTTTACCATCATCATCAGTAGGACAGTATTTATTCCACGGACTCCCTTGTCCCCAGCTAGCCTCAATCAAAGGCTCAACCCGGGTGTCGTTCATAAAACTCACTCCTTTAGTAGATTTTAATCTTGAATCAGCGGTAGTTTTAATAAGAGGAATCCATTCTTTGATCAGCGGATGATTAGGGGAGTTAGGAAAGAGTGCATTGCTTGAGTATCCTATTATTTCTGCATCATTATCCTTATAAAAATAGATTAGAAATCCTTTTGGCTCAAACTCTGCGAGGTAGAGATTGGGTTCATCTGAAGAAAGAAGCTTAAAATCTGACAATGCAGGAGAGCTTTTAAGCGATGAAGTCTGCTCCTTCATCCAGTTAAGAGCAAACTCTTTAGCTTGAATTTCCTGTGCGGATAGTCTTAAATGCCCCATTAGAAGCACTCCCAGGGCACAGCAAACAATCCACCAATAAGCTCTCTTTTCCATATGAGGCACAAGATACGAAACTGTAATAAGACTCGATTTCAAATCAATATATGATTGATCGAAAAGAAAGGCCTCATAACCCCGGTCAGAAACAACTCGGCACTCCCATCATTCATATGGATATTCACCTGGTAAGTATTCTCGTTCATTGAGGTTAGGTTGAGATAACCCATTTTGTAATTATGTCTGAGATCGTAAACATCATAGGGTAGTACAGATCGTAATCCATACAATTGATACAGTTCTTTGAGATTTGGCAATAGTTCTAGTCCCCTCAGATCCCGACAGCTTACTTCAAGTCGAGTAAGTAACTCGAGCTCCCCCATCGTTGGATTTGAATATATATTTATATTTCCCAGGGTATTTTGAATCGTGACTCTAAGGTCTAAACTGGGAATAATAACCGGAGTATCATCTGATGAATAAATTGTTGCCTCACTTAACTCAGAAATTCCAACACCTTCAAATACTGCCATGCACCTTATTGAGGCACTGCCCCCAATTAATTCCTTTGAAATAGGTATCATACCAAAATGCCGGTACTGGTCGTCCTAGCGATAATTCTGAAATAAGTATATCTACAAACTCAGCCTCGTAGGATCCAAAATAAACCATTCACTAGAGGTACTGTCGATGAACCAATGGGTGGTTAGTAAAGGACCATAGTCAGGTGTACTCTTCATATTGGAGTTTGTATAAGAAGCCACATCCAAAACAGGTTTGAGTGGAAATTGGTTTTCTTTTTGGCTACTTGATTGGGAGTAACCCGGATTCAGGATGCTTGTAGAAAAAATAAGAATAAGAACAGAAATTAGAAAATTTAACTGCTTCATAGTTGTTTTGCTTTAGGATCTCCAAATCGAATAAATAAAGTTACGACCTCAAGAACTACGTAATTAAATACGTAATAAACTACGTAGTTTATTACGCAAAAAGACAATAAATACTGGACTTCACTGAGTAATGCTTTTCTGATTTAATGCACAATCAAATGTGCAATGTGCTGTTTTTTTGCGATGTATTTCTGATAAAACTGAGTTGGACTGTGCCGCTGGGTTCTATGCATTTATGACAAAGAACACGGGTAAGAAATAGATAAACCTTGCAACTACCCCCCCCAAAACGAAAAAACACTTACCCTTTTTACAAGGTAAGTGTTTGATTTTCTGTGCGCTTCATCCTGGACTCGAACCAGGGACCCTCTGATTAACAGGACCCTCAACCTAGAAAAAATACCTCTGTAAGTCATTGATCTTGTGTGGTTTCTGAAATGAGTGTTTTTATGGATTCCTCTTATTTCCCCTGAAATACCCTAGTTTGATGAAAAAGAGCGCAAGAATTGCAAGCCAATTTTCGGGGTTTTTGAATCAGGAAGTATTATTGATTCATTGTCCTTATCTGGTAGACAAATTTTGGGGAGAACTGAATTGATATCAAATGTTTTTTCAAGATCAATACTTGCCAAATAATGTTCAGTTACCATACTGTTCGAATGGCCGAGCATAGAGGAAATTTTATCTTTTGAAATATTGTTGCGGAGCAATGTAGACGCTTTTTCAATAAGTGATAAAAGTTCCATACCACCAGGTCGATCAAACATCGGAATCGAACCACTGCATTTGTCTTCAATAATTTTATCGAAATCCTTTTCGCTCACCCTCTGGCGATCTGTTCGTTGATCAAGGGTCGAAACACGTACATAAAGAATTGAAATACTCATAATTTTAGGGTTGTTGGGGTGTGAGCCTAAAATTAAGTGATTATGCTCTGAAAGCCGCTTAGAACCTGACTTTTCTGAAAAATATTATCTCCCAATATAAAGTACACTCTAATATTGGGATAATTTGTTCCAAATCACGCCTATCCCAGTCATATAGCAGACTATTGACAAATTTCAGCTCTGAAAATGCAGCTTGGCAAAATATATAGGCATATTTTTGCTCTCAAATAATTCAGGGGGTTAAAAATGGTCTAAAAAACACCTCAACCTCACCTTTATTTGGTCATAGAAAATTCAAAATTTAATGAATGCGGACATTAATAATTCATCCAAATGATTTTTCAACTTCATTTCTCGATATTGTCTATGCTCCGCTAAAGAATAAAACCATATTGACCGGAGGTATAACCAAAAGTGAAGTGAGAATTCAAATCGAAAAACACGACCGAGTACTGATGA
>JAGLDP010000035.1 GCA_023145515.1 Bacteroidales bacterium | reverse complement strand
AACAGACCCAACACCTTGGTTTTAACCAAAACTATAGCATTAAAATACTTTGGAACAACAGATATCATAGGTGAGACAATAAAAGTGTTTGATCCGCCCCAAGACTATGAAGTAACTGCAGTTATTGAAGATTATCCACACAATAGCCATATCAGTTTCGACATTCTGGCTCCATTCATGGGTCTTCCTTTAAGTAAAAGTCCTATCTGGGTCTCTAACAACGTTTACACCTACATCAAAGTCACACCAAACTGTCAGGTTGAGGCTCTAGACAATAAGATATCAGAGATTGTCGATAAATATGTTGGGCCACAATTTGAACAATACCTGAGCATGACTCTTGAAGAGTTAAGAGCAGCTGGCAATAAATATGGTTATGTAACGAACCCTGTAACAGAAATACATTTAAAATCAAATAAAGATTTTGAATTCCAAGCCAATGGCAATTTGGGCAATATTTATATTTTTTCTGTTATTGCTCTATTTTTAATAATTATTGCCTCTATAAATTTCATGAATCTCGCTACTGCAAGATCAAGTCTCAGATCCAGAGAAGTAGGGTTACGTAAGGTAGTAGGTTCACAGCGCAGTCACTTAATTGGCCAGTTCCTGACGGAATCAACGATTCTCACTTTGATCTCTTTTATTCTTGCTTTTGTTCTGGTTATAATTGCCCTTCCCTATTTCAACGACATATCAAATAAGACACTCAACTTTGAATTAATAGATTGGAAGGTATTTGGGCCTGTTCTGATAGGTCTCTTAGTTTTTGTAAGCCTGCTATCTGGTGCTTATCCAGCATTTTTCCTCGCATCATTTAGTCCGATTCAAGTACTTAAAGGCAAAATCAGTGCTGGGATGAAAAGTGGTTGGATTCGGAAAATCTTAGTGGGTTTTCAGTTTTTTATTACAATTTCATTAGTGATATCCACTCTCCTAGTTGATAATCAAATCAGGTTTATCCTTAACAAGGATCTTCATTTTGATAAAGAAAATCTCCTGATAATAAACCGTGCTTATGCACTCGGCGATCAAAGAGAAGCCTTCATTCAGGAATTAGAGAAGTTACCAGGAGTCAAATCTGTAGGTATAGGCACACAAGTTCCAGGAGGTATGAGTCCGGGAAATACCGTATTCCGAAAAGAAGAGGCCTCCAATGACGAGCTTGAGCCATTAAATATTTTGGCTACTGATTATGGCTACCAAGAGGCTCTTGGTTTCAAAGTTATATCTGGCAGATATTTTTCTCAGGATTTTTCATCTGACTCTACTGTTGTCATTCTCAACGAAGCAGCTGTAGATCAGCTTAAGTGGGAAGAACCGATTGGAAAACTCCTTTATCAAATTGGTGCAGGTCCGAATAACACAGATTTACCAATGATCGTTATTGGTGTTGTAGAAAACTACAATTATGAGTCTTTACATGAGGAAATTAAACCTGCAATTTACCTGTATTCGCCTAATGGAGTATTCTGCCTTGTGAGGTATGCCGACGGTATGGAAGCTGAAATTCTTGAACAAATCAGTACAATCTGGGATGATCTGATAAATCAAAGTTTTGAATATGACTTTATGGATGATCAGTTAAAAGCAAGTTATCAGGATGATGATCGTATGCGTATCTTATTCATAATTTTCGCAGCCTTGGCTGTGCTAATTGCAATATTCGGACTGCTAGGACTGACATCTTTCTCAACTGAGCGACGCAAAAAGGAGATCAGCATCAGAAAATGTCTGGGTTCACCTGTTTCATCGATTATTTCGCTCTTATTGAAAGAAACCGTTTTAATGGTAACTATTGCTTCATTAATTGCCTGGCCTGTTTCATGGTACTTCATGAATAGTTGGCTTCAGAACTTTGTATTTAAAACCGGCATTAGCATCTGGATCTTTATTATAGCCAGCTTGTTTGCCATGTTTGTTGCCATTCTCACTATTCTCTATCATGTAAGCAAAGCAGCACGGGAGAACCCGGTTAATGCGCTTAAATACGATTAAAGACTAATTACTAAAGACTAACAACTAACAATATCATCATGATTCAAACAGTTAAACTAAGCAAATTATTCCGCACTGACGAGGTAGAAACAACTGCTTTAGACCAGGTGTCGATGGAAATAAAGCAAGGAGAATTTGTAGCCATTATGGGGCCTTCTGGTTGTGGCAAATCCACTTTGCTGAATATTCTGGGACTACTTGACAACCCCTCTAACGGTCAGCTGATTTTCAATGACATTGAAGTCTCACAATATACAGAAAAACAAAGAACCGGTTTGAGAAAGTCGAACATTGGATTTGTCTTCCAGAGTTTTAATCTGATTGATGAATTAAATGTTTTTGAGAATATCGAGCTACCTCTGTTATATCAGAAAATTCCGAGTTCAAAAAGGAAGCTGATGGTAGAAGAGGTAATGGAAAAAATGAACATCGCGCACCGCAAAAAGCATTTTCCTCAACAGTTATCAGGTGGTCAACAGCAGCGTGTAGCAATTTGCAGGGCTGTCGTTGGCAATCCAAATCTTATTCTGGCTGATGAGCCCACTGGAAACCTCGATTCTGCCAATGGAAAAGAAGTAATGGATTTACTAAGCCAGTTGAACAAGGAAGGCACAAGCATAATTATGGTAACTCACTCATCTTCTGACGCTTCTTATGCACAAAGAATCATTCAGCTCTTTGATGGCCACATTGTTACTGAGAATTAAGATAACTAGAAACTAATCGTTATGCGACCAATAAGTCGACTTGTTGCTTTTGTTCTGATTTTGGTCTCCATATTTGCGGGTAAGGGAATACTGGCTCAACAAAAATGGACACTAGATGAGTGCATTCAACATGCTCAGGAACAAAACATTAGCATCAAAAGACAGAATCTACAAATTCAGTCATCAAAAAGCAACTTGCAAACAGCCCGGGCAGGTCGCTTGCCAAGTTTAAGTGCCTGGGCCTCGCATAATTTAAGCTCAGGAAAAACAGTAAATTTTGAAGATTACTCGTATATCAACACTGAGTACCAGGATGGCAATATGGGTATCCAGGGACAATTACCACTTTTTAATGGTATGGGGATTCTAAATACGATAAAACAGCAGAAATATGCAATGCAGGCTGCTACTGCTGAAACCGCTACTCTCCGAAATTCGATAGCCATTCAAGTAACAGGAGCATTTCTTCAGGTTCTTTTTGCCGAAGAGTTACATCAGGTAGCTATAGAACAATATAAGATCACATTAGAGCAGGTTGAATCTACCAGAGTATTTGTTGAGTACGGACGAATGGCAAAGGCAGATTTACTTGAGATCCAGGCTCAAGCTGCTCAGGATGCTTTAGCCTTAACTCAAGCAGAAAACCAGGTATCCCATTCAGAATTAACTTTGGCTCACTTGATGAACATCACTGAATTAAAAGGTTTTGCAATAAGCCATCCTAGGTTTCTTGAAATCTCAGATTCAAGTCTTCGCAGTCCAGAACAGGTTTACAATGTAGCCCTAAACAGTTTACCCAGAATCAAAGGAGCTGAATACAGAGTTAAAGCTTATGAATCAGGTTTAGCAATTGCCAAGAGTAATTTATCACCTAATATTGGACTTAGTGGCATGTATTATTCAAGGTATTCAGAACTAGGAGTTAATCCACTTAGTCCAACAAACAATTACTCATACTCCTCTCAACTACAAGACAATAGCTATGGTAGGGTTTCAGTCAATATGAATATTCCCATTTTCAATCAATTACAAACAAAAAATCAAATCAATCAGGCAAAAATATTAGCTCTCGATTCAAAATTGGCTCTGGATCTTGCAAAGAATACTCTAAAACAAGAGATCCAAACCGCCTACTCCGATGCAAAAAATGCCCTTGCGAGATATGATGCATCTGCACTTGCGGTAGAATCAATTCAGGAATCACACAATTTTGTAACTGAACGATATGAATCAGGATTGGCAACAGGCATCGAATTCAGCATTTCTAAAAACCGACTAATTGTCACAAAATCAAATCTTCTTCAGGCAAAATATGAATTCATCCTGAGATCAAAGATACTAGACTTTTACCGTGGGAATTTAATAAAGCTTTGAGTGTGTGTTTTTGCTTTCAAATATCATTATTCTGCAATTCATCAACAATATCATTGTTTTCGTCAATGATATTCAACTGCTCATCCATTAGCCATACTCCATAGTCAAAATATTGACTTAACTAATCGGCTATAACACAATTATTTAGTAAATTAGCTTTTTGATACTGATCAACCCGGAGAGAAAAGATATATCAAAAACCTAGGGAGTATGTCATACAGATTATCGTTTTTTATCAGAAGACTACTAATAATTTTAGTGTCAAGTTTTCTTGTTTCAAGTACATGTATTTTTGGACAAACTGGATCAATAGGTGATCGAGTCTGGGATGATGTTAATTCAAACGGAGTGTATGATCAGGGAGAACAGGGTTATAGAGACATTGTAATTGAACTGTATCAAGCAGATGGCACCACACTTATTGATACAAAAACCAGTAATAACTCAGGATATTATTATTTCACTTCTCTGAGTGCTGGAAACTACAAACTCAAATTCTATGTTCCGACTGGATACTTCCTTAGCCCTAAAGACCTTGGGGGAGATGAAAGCAACGATAGTGATGTTGAGCCTACTACTGGCTTTACTGATATCATTCCCCTCCTTATTGATGAGGAAATCAATAATGTGGATGCAGGAATCTACCTCATTACTAATAACAGTTCGATAGGTGATCGTATCTTTTTAGATGCTAATGCCAATGGCATACTAGATAGTGGGGAGGGCGGATATGGAGGACTTGTAGTGGAGTTAAGGTCGGGAAACAATGACAATCTTCTGGATACACGAACCACATCGGCAACCGGCTATTTTGCTTTTTCTGGTCTTAGTCCCGGCTTATACTATCTTGCATATACTGCCCCGTCAGGTTATTTATTTAGTCCCAAAGACGTAGGGTCAAATGAAGCACTAGATTCAGATGTGGATCAATCAACTGGATTTTCTGATGAACTTCGTTTGTCTGGTGGCGAATCTTACAATAATATTGATGCAGGTGTGTACCCTATTTCACATGAAGGCTCTATTGGAGACAGGGCATGGTTGGACTTAAACGCAAATGGCATTCTGGAAAGCGGAGAGTATGGCTTAAGTGGAGTAACAATTGAACTATATGCATCTGACGGCTCCACCCTACTTGACACAAAAACCACATCTTCTACTGGCTATTATGTTTTTCGTTCACTTGCTGCAGACACTTATTACTTAAAATATATTACCCCTAGTGGGTATTACTATAGTCCTAAAGATCAAGGGTCTGAAGAAAGACTAGATAGTGATGCAGACCCTTCTACTGGAATGACCGATGCAATTGTCTTAAACAACGGTCAAACAATAAATAACCAGGATGCTGGAATGTACACTAATACAGGCACTAGTGAACTTGGAGATCGTGCTTGGATTGATCTTGACGCTGATGGCATTCTTGACTCCGGCGAATTGGGATTTGCAGGTATTACAGTGGAGTTATATGAAGCTGATGGCACAACTCTGGTTGATACTAAAACGACTGGTGCAACAGGATACTATGTTTTTCGATCATTACTGGCAGGAACATATTATGTCAAGTATATTAATCCTACAGGATTCAATTTCAGTCCTCAAAATCAAGGATCTGACGAACGTAAGGATAGCGATGTTAATCCATCAACAGGCTTTTCTGATCCTATAGTTTTAGGCACTGCTGATCGACAGGTAAACTGGGATGCAGGTTTAGTCTCTAACACCGGTACGTCAGAATTGGGTGACCGCGTTTGGGTTGATGCAAATTCCAATGGTGTACTCGACCCTACTGAACTAGGCTATGCTGGAATGACCATCGAGTTATTCGAAGATAATGGTACCACTCTAATCGACACCAAAACATCAGGAGCTACAGGTTACTTCATCTTCCGTTCTCTTAGTGCAGGCTCTTACAAACTAAAGTATACTGCCCCAGCAGGATATTTCTTTAGCCCAAAAGATCAGGGAACCTTAGAGAATAGGGATAGTGATATTGACCCGTCAACAGGGTTCTCAGATGTCATTACTCTAGGTTCTTCGGAACGTAGAGTTGATGTAGATGCAGGAATCTACCAAACAACTAACAACAGTTCCATTGGTGACCGAATATTCTTAGATGCCAACGCTAATGGATTATTAGACAGTGGCGAAACCGGTTATGCCGACCAGACAGTTGAGTTGTATGCAAGTGATGGAACAACTTTACTGGAATCACGAATTACCTCAGCAAATGGTTTTTTTGCTTTTTCTAATCTTTCACCCGGACAATATTTCTTGAAATTCACTACCCCAACAGGATATTTCTTTAGTCCTAAAGACATTGGAACAGATGAAACGATTGACTCAGACGTTTATTCTGCAACTGGCTTTACTGATATAATCACTTTGGTTTCAGATGAATCGCATACCGATATAGATGCTGGTTTGTATCCAATCTCAAGCGAAGGATCTATCGGAGATAGGGCATGGCTGGATGCAAACGGGAATGGAGTTTTTGACACAGGCGATACAGGTTTTGGTGGAATTACAGTTGAATTACACCAATCTGACGGAACATATCTGGAGAATAGAATTTCTTCAGCTAACGGTTATTTTGTCTTTCATGCCCTGGCAGAAGGAAACTATAGATTGAAGTATATTGCACCAAGTGGATATGTGTTTACCTCTAAGGATCAGGGAGCCAATGATGCTCTTGACAGCGACGTTGACCCGGTTTCAGGCTATACAGATATCGTTACTATTACTACCAATGATAATTTCAACATTTGGGATGCCGGATTAACTACCGGAAGTTCTACAGGAATCATTGGCGACCGGGCCTGGAATGATGTTAATGGAAATGGAATTCTGGATACGGGTGAACTTGGCATTGCCAGCGTTACTGTAAATCTCATGGCAGCAGACGGGTATACACAAATTGCCAGCCTTACAACATCAGCAACAGGATATTTTGCATTCAGGAATTTGCCTGTAGGTAACTACATCCTTGAGTATGAGCTTCCTGCTTCATATTCCTTCAGTCCAAAAAATCAGGGATCTAATGAGGCCCATGACAGCGATGTTGATCAAACCACAGGACAAACAGATATTGTCTCACTCAGCGCCGGGCAAACAATTAATAATCAGGATGCCGGCATGTATAGCTTTGATGGCAGTGATATTGGTGATTATGTATGGTATGACGTTGATAACGACGGAATACAAGACTCTGGCGAACCTGGTGCAGAAGGAGTAACAGTTAATATACTGTTGGATTCCGATTTATCTCTTGTCAGAACCACAACAACAGATGTATATGGGAATTATATTTTCCAGGATTTGCAAGAAAACAGATATGTAATACAAGTTATTGCTCCAACTAATTATAATATAACACTGAGAGATCAAGGTGTGGACAATGCCATTGACAGCGACGCAGATCCGTCCACTGGAATAACTGGGGGTATTAATGCACCTCTGGGGTCAATAAATTTGTGGGCTGATGTAGGACTGACCTCTTCAGCGCAAATCTCCGGATTTGTTTGGCTTGACGATAATAAGGATGGACTTCAGGATGGTGGTGAGTCAGGATTAGACATTCAGGTTGACCTATATACTTCAGCTGAAAGCTTGTTAGCATCCACTCAAAGTTCAAATGGAAATTATGCTTTCTCGAATATCCCCGGGGGAGATTATTACATATTTGTACATCCTGAAACATATGGCTACACGCTTAAAGATGTTGGAGGTGATGACAATGCAGACAGTGATATAGACGCAGTAACAGGCAAGACAGATGTATTCACATTTTCCGCAGCACAATCGATTACAAATCTGGATGCCGGATTAACTGACCTTCGCGGAGCCGGCTTTAACGGTACAGTGTGGGTTGATTCAGACGGAGATGGATTGAAAGAAACAGGCGAACCATTATTTGATGAAATCGCTACTGCATATCTGCATCGAAGCTCAGATGATGTGAGAATTGATCAAATCTCATTCACTAATGGTATTTATGAATTTAATCAGGTCCCTGCAGGTCAATATTATATCCTTTTTCAGGTTGATGTCGACTACATTCTCGGGCCTGCTAAAACAGGTGACAATGATGTAGATCCTGTAACACACAAAACCTCAGTAATCTTATTATCAGCAGATCAGCGAATAGATGATCTGGATGCTGCAGTTTATCAGGATGTTTCCATTGGAGACCGACTGTGGTATGACAGCAACACCAATGGAATTCTTGACATAGGTGAAAACGGTGTTCCTGGTGCAACAGTAGAGCTTTATAATGATTCTGATTTTTTGATGGAAACACGTACAACCTCAGCAACAGGCTATTTTGTTTTCCGACCTTATCCGGGCAGATATTATCTGAAATATTATTGCCCTAGTGGTTATGTATTTACAATGCAGGATTTTGGAAGCAATGATTCAAAAGATAGTGATGTTGATCCATCAACAGGAGAAACTGAAATTATTGACCTTTACTCAGGTATAAACATCAATAGCCTGGACGCAGGGATTACTTCAGATATCTGGATAGGAGGAAGAGTATGGCTCGATAAGAATATTGACGGTTTGCAATTGGATGAGACTTCTGACCCTGGTTATGCATTATGTGAAGTGAATAAACTTGATGGAACCGGAACTTACCTTAATGATGCAGTGACAAACAGCAAAGGTCAATACCTGTTTAATATAAGCTCGCCTGGAGATTATATCCTTGAGTTAGTGTCCCACGGAGAGAAAACTGTCAGTCCGAAAGATCAGGGTTCTGATGATGCTTTGGATAGCGACTTTGATCCGGTTACATTCAGGACAGATGTAATGTCACTAACTGTTGGGCAGTTTAATAATAACATTGATTGTGGCGCATACACACCAAGGTCTATTAGCGGACAGATTTGGTTCGATACAAACGCCAATGGGATACGAGATGGAGCAGACGGACCTTTTCAGCATCATGTCGAGATAGATGAATTAAGGGAGAACAGAACAGTAACATTACATAGAACAGGAGTTGCTGATCAATCAACTTTAACTGATGCCAATGGTGTTTACACTTTTGCTGATCTAGAGCCAGGATATTATTCTCTTGAATTCCCCGATATAGTTATGAACTTCCCATGGGAACAGGCATGGATGCCATATCATAGAAGTCCTTATAAAGCCGGATCAGATCTAACTAAGAATTCAGATGCTTATGTTGGCACAGGACAAACCATGAGTTATGACCTTACTTCTACAGGATCGATAGAAAACATTGATGCTGGATATTACCATAAGCCCGCTGTGTTTTTCTCTTGGTGGAAAGATCTTAATGGTGATGGCGTTAAAGGAGTTGGCGATGATTATAAGGTATGGATGGATCACCATATTAACGTTGAGATATTCACTAGTCCGGGTGTTAGTCCAAATTACACGTCTGGTGGCGGAGATGATTACGCAACTGGATGGTTCATGGAAATCGACCCGGGTCAGCATTACTTGTATTCTGTTAAATCATATCCATCTCAAAACACACCAATATTAACTCTTAAAGACCAGGGGTCAAGTGAACAGCATGACAATGATTTTGACCCGGCCACCTATAAAACTGATATACTGACTTTGGATTACGGAACTTTGCTTTATGATGAAATACAGCTTGGGTACACCGGGTTACTCAATCAGGATCCCATCAATCTGTCTCTTTCCTTTTCCACAGATAACGAAACACCGGCTGTCAACGAAACAATTACTGTAACACTAACAGTATATGAATCGGTAGGTGGTTCCAGCGCTATCAATGTTGTAATATCTGAAATAATTGACCCCTCATATTTCACATATATTTCACACATCGCCTCTATTGGCGTTTACCAGAATGGAGATTGGAGTATTCCTACTATCACAAAGGGATATCCTCAAACATTAAGCATTCAGCTTACTGCTTTAGCATCAGGAGATATAGATGCTTCTGTTACTGAAATTGACCCATCTCAATATGACACAGATCCTGGTAACAATTCTGCCTATATCAGCTTCCCGGTTTCAGAATCCGGCGGTTATGGTGCTACTTTATTGAAATCCAGTACAACAGGTGCTAATGGCGGAATTGAAAGCGATGGTAAACTTTCTGAGAAAATTGCCCTACGGAGCTTCCTTAACACAAAAGAAAATCCAAATCGTTATCGTAAGCCTAATCAGTTAACTCAGTTAAAGGAAAGAGAAGTTCAGGCCGGACTCATAAGGGTATCAAGCATATACAAATCAGGTCTTTCAGATATCCTCGATTACATGCCAGAGAAAGGGCCTGATAATTCTGACGGATTCATTGTTACTCCTGAAGATTTGCTTTTCATATCCAATGCTATTGAAGTATTCTCAGTAGACTATATTAAACCAGGTTTACAGAGGGTCGGTGCCATCATGGCCATGACAACACCATCTGGCCAGGTATATGAAAACTCTAAAACTACCTGCGACCGCTTAACAGGTGGAATGCTCGAGGAAATTAAGGTTGTGAATATCCAGGGACATCCGTTTATAATGAGTTTAATCAATCAATCAAACGGAGAGAT
>JAGLDP010000034.1 GCA_023145515.1 Bacteroidales bacterium | reverse complement strand
AATTGAGCCTTCAGCGACTAAACTTGCAACTTTTACATTGCCGCTATTCAGAGTGGGAGCCATAATAGTATTCTTATTTATGGCTTCAAGTGTTCCTGCAGCATTGATTTTTTCTATAAAATCCTTTCTTTCAAGCTTATATGTAATAAGTTGATTTGATTCTGGTTGACAACTTAACATGAGCAAGCAGATAAGCCCAGTGCTGGCTTGGTAATAATTCATAATCTGGCTTTTCAGTTCGTAAGCGCCGAAGGGGGAGGTCGGCAAAAATTCAACTATTAAATTAGTTCTTTTCAGATACTATTCAACCCCAAAACGGTAAGTGTGTAGGATTTATTACTGAATGCGTTATTTTGACTTAACTTTTTTTAACGTTCTGTACTTGCCTGTATTTCTGTAGAGTATAGGTAACCACCAATTTAGATGTTATTTAGACTGGATCCAAATTGAGGCGTGCCATAGGAGTAAGAATTTTCAGTACCTATTTTTGAAGCACCAAAAGAAGGAATGACAAAACAACTGATGCATCGCTTGTTTGTAGCCTTACTGCTGCCAACAATTTTATTGCTGAGTTATAATTACTCAGTAAACTGGCATGTGCATCGCCTTGATACTGGTTCTTTAATATCACATGCTCATCCTTATGACCAAGGAACCCTCCCTGGTGAGTCTATTCCTGAGCATCAGCATAACAGTGTTCAGCTTTTAGTTCTCGACCAGATTTTTCATTTGTTAACAATTGCTTTGATTGTTGTTTTTGTTTCTGCACTAGTTAAGCGATCTCAGTTTGTGATTAAGTTGGTTAAGCAAAAAACTCAAACTGTTGCCGCATGGTGTCCGGTTCCTCAATTGCGTGGTCCTCCCCGGTTAGGTTAATGAGAGTATTCTGATCTTATTAATTTTCAAACCATTAATTTCAATGATAAAACATATTTTTCTGATACTAGCCTTTGTGCTAGTTAATGTGCTGAGTGTTCAGGCTCAGCAGAATCGCGGTAGAAAGCAGCAAAAAAATCGAACTCAGAATAAAAATCTGAGACAGGCACGTGGCTTGAATGAAATTGACAGCGCTGTCTATAATATAGAAGACTATTTCAACAAGAAGAAAGAAGAAGATCGACTCCAGGAACTAATCGATCATGCTAAACTCCTTGGTCAACAGGATAAAGTTGAAGAAGTAGATCTTAACAAGAAATTTCACAGTGGCATTCGCAAGCAACAAGGTATGAATCCAAATATCAGTTTGGGAGGCGACTTCTTTATTGGTGGATCATCATCCGATAATGAGCACCTGAATTCACCCGGCGATTACAGCTATGGTAATAATGGTATTTTTCTTCGGGAGATTGAATTAGGACTAGAATCGGCATTAGATCCCTATACCCGAGGCAAGACATTTATCTCTTTTACTGAAGGAGAACTTGCTATTGAGGAGGCATATATTGAAATTCTGAACCTACCTTTGAATATGAACCTGCGACTCGGTATCATTAACCCTGAGTTTGGACCGTTTAATCGCTATCACGATCATGCCTTGCCCCAATTCGATCGTCCAAGGGCACTCGTTAGTTATTTTGGTAATGGTAATTTCGGTGGACCAGGAGTGGCAGCTAACTTCCTTCTCCCAACAATATTATGGGCAGATGCCAGTAGTATGGAAATTGCAACAGTTCATGGTAGTACACCTGAAATATTTGCCTCAGGATCACCATGGCTTATGCAAGGAGTTGGACATTTTAAAAACTTTTATGATGTAGGAAAGGATAGTTTCTTTGAGTTTAGTCTTAATACTGTTATTGGAAGAAATCCGACAGGTGTTACCTTGAACCAGAATTATATCGCTACAGTAAACAGTCTTGGTTTGATGTATAAATGGATTCCTGCTGGTAGAGCTAAATATCGCACTTTCGACTGGAAATCAGAGCTTTTCTATGTTACGTACCAAGGACTTAGCGGCGATACCAGCATCAGCAAAGGATTCTATACGTCTATGCAAAATAAACTTAATGCCAGATGGTGGGTATCCGGACGGGTAGGATATAATGAGAAACTATTTTCACCAGAGCAAAGTCAATGGGATTATACACTAGCCCTTGACTTCTGGCAAAGTGAATTTGTATTCTTCAGACTTCAGTACCAATATAATAATCGACTGTTATGGCAGGAGCTAAATGAAGTAATACCTTCAGATCACTCCATGACATTACAAATATGCTGGGCAATGGGTCCACACCGACATGAAGCCTACTAAAAACAAATAAGCAAATACTAAAGATTAAAAACTAATGTCAAATAGAATTATTATAATCGCCCTTATACTATTCTCTCTGAGTTCTATCACTCTTCAATCCCAGATCCGGGTTGTGTGTTCTTTTTCTGATTATGCAGGAATTGTGAAGGAAATAGGAAAGGATAAAGTTAGTGTGGAATATATAGGACAGGGTACTCAAGACCCCCATTTTATTCCGCCTAAACCAAGCTTCGCCATGATGCTGAAAAGGGCTGATATGTGGATAACCACAGGTATGGATCTTGAAGTATGGTCTACTACTCTTCTCGACAAAGCCCGCAACAAAAAAGTAATGGATGGTGCTGAAGGTTTTGTTTCTGTATCAGATGGAGTACGTATTCTGCATAAGGTTGAAAAAGCTGACAGAACAGAAGGAGATGTTCATCTGATGGGTAATCCGCACATCACAACTGGTCCGATGAACTGGAAAATAATTGCTGATAATATTACGATTGGTCTTATCAAAGTTGACCCTTCCAATTCTTCCTTTTATCAAAGCAATCGTGATAACTTCAAGCATCAGGTTGACCTTGCTTTATTTGGCAGCGAGTTGGTTGAGATGTTCACTGGAGATGCCTTGGTGAAAATGCTGGATAATGGAACCCTGATGACTTTTCTTGATAACGATTATGAAGGAGAAAAACTCATGAATAAGTTGGGTGGATGGCTAAAGGAGGCTATGCCTTTGAGAGGAATGCGCTTTGTTGCTTACCATAAGAATTGGGCATATTTTGCAGAAACTTTCGGAATGGAAATTGCCGGATATATTGAGCCTAAACCAGGAATTCCTCCCTCAGCAAAACACGTGCAATATATAAGCAAACTAATCAAGGAGCAAGATATCAAAGTTATGCTTGTTGCTAGCTATTTCGAAAAGAAATCACCACAAATGATTGAAAACAAGACTGGTGTGCATGCATTATACTTGCCGTTATTTGTTGGTGGTATTGAAGAAGCTGGTACGAGCTTTGAACTTGTCAACTATTGGATTAAGGAAATTATGAAAGCAACGAACTAAAGAATGGAAACACTTATATTTCTCGGTCCTCCAATCGCGATAAGTATTTTATTGTCAGTTATTCTGGGCTATTTTGGAAATCATATACTGTCTCGCGGTATCATATTTATTGATATTGCTGTAGCTCAAATTGCTGCATTGGGAACTATGATTGGACTATTACTAGGCTTTGCTGAGGAGTCGTTTGGCTTACAATTTGCTTCATATGGCTTCACAATAGTAATAATTGGCGTTTTTGCATTCACGAAATTTGCAAATCAAAAGATTCCTCAAGAAGCTTATGTTGGCATTATATATTGCATAGGATTAGGGATGGCTTTATTGTTAGCAGAAAGAATCGTTGGTGGATCAAATTTCATTTCAAAAACGATAACCGGAAATATTTTGTGGACAACATGGACGGATGTTTTATTTAGCTTTCTTCTTTTTAGTGCAATTGGCTTGTTACATTTCTTTTTTCAAAAGCCTTTTCGTGCTATCTCAAAGGATCCTAATCATGGCGATTCTCTGAAACAGACTCGTTTGTACGACATGTTATTTTACATGACTTTTGGAATTGTTATTGTTAAAGCTGTGCCTGTTGGGGGCGTTTTTCTGATTTTCATTCTCTTAATTGCACCAGCAGCCTCTATTACTTTGTTCACTCAAAACTGGAGAAAACGCTTGATTGGTAGCTGGATTATCGGCATAGCCGGATCAGTACTTGGAATTTTTCTGTCTTATAGCTTGAATATTTCTAACGGTCCGGCGATAGTTTGTCTCCTGGGGATACTGGCAATTGCCCTAACCTTGTTTGTTATTGTAAAGAAATCACCCGTAGAAAAAGCATAAATTATTTAGTATGGATTTAATAGTATTTATGGCGGCTCCACTTATGGCAACCTTATTAATGGGTGGTATCCTGGTGTATTTTGGTATTCATGTTATCAAGAGAGAAATCGTTTTTATTGACATTGCCCTTGCTCAGATTGCTGCTTTGGGTGGTGTGGTAGCATTAATAATCTGGCCTCATGATCATGGTGCTCACGGACATGAAGGCGGCAATTTTTTGACAGAATATCTTTTTTCATTACTCTTTACAACGCTGGCAGCCGGATTATTTTCGATATTAAAAAATAAGAAAGTTAAGATTCCTCTCGAAGCTCTCATTGGAATCAGCTATGCGGTAGCTACAACAGCAATGGTGATTATTCTTGATAAGGGAGCTGGTAGCGATGTTCACATCCATGATATGCTTACAGGTGCTATCCTCTGGGTAACATGGGGTCAGATTACTCGTTTGGCTGCTATAGTATTTTTTGTTGCTCTGTTCCACTTTTTAGCAAGAAAACAGATGACAGGATTAACAGACAACTACCATAATCATGATTTCAACCCGGCAAAAAAGAAGCTCTGGGATTTTCTATTCTATTTTAGCTTTGGATTAGTAATTGTTGAAGCAGTGCAAATTGGTGGAATTCTTACCGTCTTTGCCCTGCTGATGATTCCTGCCTCAACAATTCTATTGTTCTATTCAAGTTGGAAAGCACGAATCATAGCCGGATTATCATTATCCGGATTGTTAACAATTCCTGCTTTGTGGCTATCATGGACGTGGGATGTGCCAGCAAGTCCGGTACTAATCTTCTTTCTTGGATTAGCGCTGGTTGTAGGGGGTATTATCTATAGGCTTAAAAGTAGATAGATGCAGAAGTAAAATATTGGGTACTTTAGTGGCTAAATATGTATATAGGCCACCGAATGAAGTACCTAATCGTTTCTATCCTATTTATCCTAAGTCTCAGTTTGCAGGCTCAGACTTATCGCTATTCAAAATCAATTTTTGATGAAGTGAGTGTTACAGAGAATGTAGTATACACTAATGCTCCGAGTATCTCAGGCTTCTACAACGACGAAAGTAATGTCAGTACAGAGAGCTTTGCGATGGATATCTATGAGCCTGTAGGAGATGATATCAATAATCGTCCGGCAATCATTTTTATTCATGGTGGAGCCTTTGTTTCAGGAAATCGAAAGCATGATGATATGGAAGCCTTTTGTGATAGTCTTGCCCATAAAGGATATGTAACTGCTACTATTGATTATCGACTGGGAATGTATGTTACAAGTAATGCAAGCGCTACAAGAGCAGTTTATCGAGGACTACAGGACGGACGCTCAGCTGTCAGATTTCTTAAGGCTAATGCAGGTGATTATGGTATTGATCCTGCAAAAATATATATGGCGGGCTCAAGTGCAGGTGCATTTATTTGTCTTCATAGCGTTTATATGAACGACCTGGATGAAAAGCCAGATAAGGCAGGTAGCTACAATTATAATAATCCTATAATCCCATTCAATCAGATAACAGCACCTGATTTGGGGAATTATGATATCGGAAACAATTTGAGCTATGATGGAGCACCAGCAGCAATTTTTTGCTTGTGGGGTGCCCTTCAGAATACAAGCCTCATAAAAGCAAAGGATAATATCCCGATATTCCTTGTACATGGAACTGCGGATGGAACTGTACCCTTTGGAGTTGGTCCTCCGTTTGGATTATCGTCATTTTCAGACACTTATGGTAGCAGTCCTATTAGTACAGCCATCTCTCAGCTGGGCTTCAGTAGTATCGACACATGGTTCGTTGATGGCGAAGGACATGAATTTTACGGTGTCAGCAATGGAAACTGGTCATCGTCGCCAAACGACTATTGGGGTGTTACAGTTGAAAAGGCTGCCAGTTTTTTTCATGATCAGCATAAACCAAAGGCAGATTTTAGCTATTCTTCGCGAGCACTGGATGTAGTATTTTCTAATGAAAGTACTGGTGCACCAACCTGGTATTGGGACTTTGGTGATGGTGAAACCAGTCGACTGGAAAACCCTGACCATTCTTATAGTGTCTCGGGTACATATATTGTAACACTGCATGTTGAGAATAAAATCAAAAGCTGGGATGAGAGTATTATTGAAATCTCTGTTGACAATACCGGGATTCAGGATTATACACTCAATCAGATAACTACCTATCCTAATCCGGTGCGAGATATACTTGTTGTCAATAATTTACCGAGTTGTACTGATATTGAAGTGTTTTCTGTTAATGGCACATTGATCAAGAGAATTAGTTCTGATGGATCACAATTGGGAATTGACATGAAGGATTTGCCAGTTGGCATGTATATTATAAACTTTTCAAGCAGACAAAAAAGCTTTCAACAAAGAGTTCTAAAAACCAAGTAATGAAAAAAATTATTTTCCTCAGCTCATTTCTTTTGCTGACAATACTAATTAGTAGTGAGGCCTGCACCACGGCTGTTGTTTCAGGTAAATATACTCCTGATGGCAGACCATTGCTTTGGAAGCATCGTGATACCTGGGCTCTTAACAATAAGGTTATGCAATTTACGGATGGTAAATATGCCTATACAGGACTGGTCAATTCTACTGATCCCAAGGGGAAAAGTATTTGGGGAGGCTTCAATAGTGCAGGGTTTGCCATTATGAATTCTGCCAGTTATAATCTGAATAATGACACCATTACACAATCCGGACTAGAAGGAAGGTTAATGAAAGAGGCTCTGCAGACTTGTGCTACTATTGATGATTTTGAGGAGCTGCTAAAAGGGCTCACAAAACCGATTAGACTGGAATCCAATTTTGGTGTTATTGATGCGCAGGGAGGTGCTGCATATTTTGAACTTGGGAATTTCAAATATGTTAAGATAGATGCTAATGATCCGAAAGTAGCTCCCTTTGGCTACCTTATCCGAACTAACTATTCTACAACAGGCAAAATGGGTATTGGTGGCGGATATATCAGGTATGTTACTGCAGACAAAGCATTCAAGATGGCTGTTAAGGAAGACAGACTCACGGCAAAGACGATTCTTCAGGAGTTTAGCCGTGATCTGACCCACTCTTTAACAAATACTGACTTGAATGATTATGATGTAATTTCTGAGAATCAAGCCACTATGGTGATGTTTCAGGATTATATTCCACGAAAAAGCACTTCTTCATCATTGGTTGTGCAAGGAGTTAAAAAGGGTGAGAATCCTGTGTTTACTACCATGTGGACAACCCTTGGATCACCATTGACTTCGGTAACTATCCCGATCTGGCTGAGCAATAAAACTCATTTGCCTATGATTGTCAGCTATGACCAAACCATTAAAGACTCTCCTCTTTGTCATTTGGCTCTTGAATTGAAGAAAGAGTGTTTCCCTTACGAATGGGGCACCAGTAGTAAGTATTACATGAACATCAATGCTGTGATTAATGCAGATCATACCGGCACATTACAGGTGCTCAAACCACTTGAAGATGAAGTGTTTGGACTTGCTGATGAAGTGTTGTTAAAATGGAGAAACAATGAGATAGATTATGCTGAGATGCAAGATTTTTATGATAATCTTGATGTTGTGATTCCAAAGTTTTATTCAACATATTTTAACCTTAATCTGAAATAGTTTTCTGATATGCTTTTGAAAAAATATAGTTCACTCTATCTAATATTAGTTGTTGCCTTTGTTGGATCTCTGATGAATAGTTGTAACTCAGAGATTCCTGTTCAGGAAAATAATTCTATCCTGGTTGGTGTATTTAACGGCGAGGGAGCAAGTCCTGTTTGTGTTATTGAAACCATGGAAGCCTTGAGGATTGATTCTGGTATTACTGCCCGTGAAATATCCTCAGCTGACATCATGAATGGTACTCTCGCTCAACTTGATGTCCTGATTTTTCCGGGTGGTAGCGGTAGTAAAGAATATAATAATCTGGGTGAGCTTGCGGCTGATAAGGTAAGAGATTTTGCAAGGGTAGATGGAAAAGGGCTGGTAGGCATCTGTGCTGGGGGCTATCTGTTTTCTACTACACCTGATTATCACAGTTTGCAAATTACACCGGCACCTGATATTCGTGAGTATTATGATAGAGGCAGGGGCTTGATATCTTTCAGCCTGAATGATCAGGGTAATGAAATATTTCCTGAACTAAAGGATTATGACTCACTCTTTATTCAATATTACGATGGTCCGATGTTCGAGACTGCAGGACATGAACTCACTGTTCTGGGCACTATCAATACTGACATTGCAACGCATGAGGGTTATCCTCATGATGTGTCTCCGGGGAAACCGGTTCTGATGAATGGTTCTTATGGTAAAGGAAAATATTTTATTAATGTGGGGCATCCTGAGGCTACAGCCGGAATGCGCTGGATGGTGCCAAGAATGGCTAGATGGACGGCAGATAAGCCATTGATTTCATATTCAGAACAGATTATCAGACCACAAATCAACAATAAAGCAATTTTATTTTACTCTGAATTAGTAAGCTTTGAAAAAGAAAACTTTTGGAACCTCTTTCACAAGGATGACACAGTGGTAATACAATCTTTGCAGAATCTTCACAGCATTCGTTCCAGGCCCTCAATACGATGGTCAATAGGTCTATTGCGTCATTCTTCGTGGGATGTACGGTACAAGGCGGCACAATATCTGTTAGAAACTGAATATACTTGGTCAATTTCTGATATTGAAGCAGCATGTAAGACAGAGCAGAATGAGGAGCACAATGCTTTGCTTCAAAGTATCCTTGATGAGCTCAGACAGCTGGTAAACTAGGCAGTATGCCAATTTGCACTCAAAAGTTCTTAGAATACCAATTATCAATTGATTTGAAAGGTAACTGATAAGAGGTGGCATAATTAATAAAGAAATTCAGTACGCCTAGTAAAGCGGCCATTACTCCTAGAAACATAGCAACAACAAGAATCACTAACAGGTATACTGCCCCTCCGGTGAATTCAGAACTGTAATCTCTTTCTTTGCTTCCATCGGAATATAATTTGTAATGTTTTGCACCTGCTCCAATAAAAAGTCCGGAGAAAAGCGCGCCAGCCATGCCACCACCCCAGCTGCCAAATAAATCCATGCGCTTTTTGAGTGTATACATGGTTGTTCTGCTAGATAAGATATAAAAAAGCAGTCCTAGGATATGGATAAATAGAAATGTTGTAACACCCCCGGTTACTGCAAACAAAATACCCATACCGGCACTACAAATAATAATCCATTTTGATCCTGTGAATACTCTTTTCACTCTATCTCTATAAACCTCTGAGAATTCATTTACCCTATCGATCATTACAGAATCTGTGGGTACAAGCCTTGTATTAATGTAGTCCAAGCCCTGTTTAACAAATTTTGCCTGGCCACCTTTAGTGATAGTAACCATATCTGCACCTTCTTCTGATTTAAATGGAGTTAGTTTCTCCCCAATGCTGTCAAGAATCTGAGATGCTAGTCTATTCCTTTCTGCCTCACTCAAATTATCAATTACCTGAATATCGTTCTGGCTTTCTGAATCAGCAACAAATAATTTTTCTTTCAGATTTGAGTAAATAACAATAGGCAGAAGAATAAATACTCCCAGTAAATAGCCGATAGTAATAAATGTCTGAAACCAATCGATACTTTTTTCTGTTGTTGCAACTTCGGGCTCTCCTTGTGCAAATACAAATGCAACAGATAGCAGCAAAAATGAAGTAGTTAATAATAGATGTTTACGCATGATTTTGTTTTTAGTTTATTTCGAAGTTAAATCTCATCATTATTTGCTTATTGAGGATCATTGAATATGTCCCATTTGATAAATCAGGACAAATTGACAATGTGTTTTATAAGCTGGAATTACGCTTGTAATCTTGCTATATTGCAGATTGAGAAAAACAGGATTAGGAATGAAGTTACATCTAATAAGTACCAGGGTAAGCTTATTTGCAAGTATGATTACTCTTGGCTTAATACTTATGAGTTTCAATATACTGAGGAGTAGCTCAAGCTTGTCTCAGCAGAAGGTTGTCACATCAAATGATTCTATTTTTAGTTTGTATTATGAGCAGCATCTGGCTTATCTTAGAATTGATTCATCAGAACTGGCTTGTTCAGCAATTGATTTAGCAATTGAGCGGGCTGAATTTTTGGGGGATATTACCTTGCTTCTGCATGGACTAGAGAAAAAGGCTGAATTTGAATATGTAACACTTGATTTCAGAAAGGCCATTGAGACTGATCGCAGGCGTATTGAGATATCCTCTGAAGTTGAAGATACTTGGGAGGAGGCCGCTGCCAACAGGCATATACTTATCCTTTATGATCAATTAAATATTATTGATTCAGCTATATATTACTGTGATCTTGAGATTAATCTGAATCGTATCAATAAAGATTATAAGCAGTTATGCAGGAGCTATCTGGATATGCATCGGTTTCTTCGCTGGACACTGGGTGGAGCTAGTGAGAATAGTTATATTTTGGAAAATCTTTTGGATTCAACCTTGAATGCTGCTTATAATTCACAAGATCGAAAATTGATAGCAGATATTTTAATTACTTATGGTAAATTTCTATACCATACTGATTATGACGCTGGTTTAGCATATATCAATCAAGGTATTGACTCTGCACGATGTGATGAACAACTATTAGAGTCTCTGGCATTTGGTCTTCTGCAAAGAGGAATCGTGTACCTTGATTCCGGACAATATGGCCTGGCAGAGGCTGCTTTTCAGGAAAATATTGATTTGCTTAGAGCGACTGATTTTTTCATTAAAACTCATGTTTACCTTCAGGCAGGGAGGGTCTACTATGCACTTAGACAATATGACAAGGCTCTCAGGTATACGAGAATTGCATATCAAATTGCGCAATCAGAAGGGAGCGGAGATTATTTAGGGATATACTCTCAATTTGCAAAGCTTTATCATACTGCTAATAATAAAGACAGTACAATCTTCTTTCTGAGAAAGCAAATAAGTGGCTTATACGATAAGTTTAACAAGACTTCGGCTCAGCAAATCGCAATAAGCGGTGCCAGATTTCAAATTTCTGAACACAAATCCCGTATTGCTGCTCTGGACTATCAAAATAACCAAAAAGAAATGCGCAGTAGTTTTCAGCAGAAGTTTATCCTTTTACTTAGTATTTCTCTACTACTTGTTTTTATTTTAGTCATTATTCTGAATAAGCAATATCGTTTGACTAAAAGAGCATATATTAAAATACAGGATAAAAATGCTCAACTTGCCCGACAAGAGGAGCAAATCTCTGATTTGCGAGATCAGAAGCTGAAAGAACTGACCAGCCGTCTTGAAGAAACCCGCTCATCCTTAGATAAGTTGATGAGCATTGAAGAGTTATATTTAAACCCTGACATTTCCTTGACCAGTGTTGCTAAACTATTGAAAATAAATAGTACGTATCTGTCTGGCCTTATTAATAAAACATGTGGATGTAACTTCACTCAGTATATTAATAAGTACAGAATCGAAAAAGCAGCAATAATGCTCGACAAGGGGAAACTTGAGAAATACTCGATCGAGGCAATTTCAAAAATGGTAGGCTACAAATCCAAATCTGCTTTTTATCGTGCATTCCGCCAACAAAAGGAGCTTACACCGACAGAATATTTGAGCAAGAGGATAGTGGATAAGTAGGTGTTTCTTTGTAGCTTTGTGAGAAGAGAACGGCATCACGTATAATGTTATTTAAACAATTAATAATGAAGACTATTAAAACTTCCTTCTTCGCGCTTGTATTTGTTATTATTCTTATGCCTTCATGTGAAAAATACAATGAGGGGGATGGGTATGGCGACAATAAGCCACAGGATGATGAATTTGTGTTTGATGTTGAATGGAGTCCTGGTACTGTTTACTTTGATGAAGATGCCTTGAGTGATTTGCAGCAGGTAGATACATCTGACTACCGTTATTATTTTAGCGATTCTAATACTGAAGCTGCTGCCCTTACTGCGGGTGATGTATTGGTGATATATGGTCTTGCTTTGCGTAAAGTTACTTCTGTTAGTACTACTGCTGACCAAATTGTGGTTGAGACTGAATATGCTACTCTAAATGAAGCCATATCAGATGGAACTGTTTCGTGGGACTATGGAGTGAATTTTACTTCAGATCTTCAGCCTGAGATGTCAATTGATGGCCAGGTTCACCAGTTTAAACGAACTTCTGATGATAGCTTTTCGATTTCTACTAAGATTGGAGCATTCGACTATAAAATTACTATGAAATTCAAAGGTAATAAGGCCGATGTGACTCAGGAAATTGAGAAAACAGTGGGAGGAGCTGTTAAGGTTAAATTTGCTTGTGAAGGGGTTATCGAACAGTTTCGTACAAGTAACAAGATCGTCTATAAAAACTCTGAACTATCTGATTATAGCTATAATAATAAAGGTTTAAAAGGGGAGTTAACAGTTTCACTTACCGCTGCAGGATCAGGAAGCGACAAAATAAGCTTTGAGTTTCCAGTAACTCTTATAAGTTTTCCATTTATGGTAGGACCAATTCCTGTTAAAGTTAATGTTAAAGTATTTTTTGTAGCTGAGGCCTTTGTGCCTCCTGAAGGATCGTCGCAGGTATCAGCAAAGTTTACTTATAACTCTGATACCGGAGTGAAGTATTCTTTGGGTGGTGATGTGCAGGCTAGTGGTAGCAAAGGTTCACATTCCATTGAAAAGTTAAAGGCTCAAACTGGTGCTGCCAGTGCAATTGGAATTAATTTCGGATTAGGATTTCCCCGTTTAGAGGTAGGTATCTTCGGTACCCTTTTTGTGCCATGGGTGCACACAGCCTTTTTGGTTGGAGGCGATTTCACCTTCAGACCCGCTTGTCAACAGGCAAAAGCCGCATATATTGGTGCTTGTGGATACAACCTTGGTATTTTAGGATATGAAAAGAAAGGCATTAAAAATCTTTGGAATATAGAGGAGATTTTATTGCAAAGCGGAGATTGCGGTGGCGGTGAACCTCTTGGTTTTGGCGAGAGCATGGAGATTTTGACTCAAAGCTTTTGAACAAACTCATACAGATTTATTAAAGACTCTAAATAGTGCAATTATTACTCTGTAAAACAGCAACTTGTGTAATTTTGCATGAAATATTATGCTAATATGTTTGCATGTTAGCATAATGTTCACCTATCTTTGTCCCCAGACAGAAAAAAATTAAATGAAAAACCGTAGATCTAGTATATCCTTTCTCATTATGCACCTCCTCGTGGAGGAGGCCAGTTGAGAAGGGTGCATTAGAATGCGAATAAAAGCACAGGCCCTTCTCAATATGAGAGGGGCTTTTTGTTTGGGTTAATATTTTCCATGATGATGAGCAAGTTGTATATTCCTAACCTCGGTATTATTCTTATTAGTTTGATTATCCTCCTGATTGAGGGTAAAACAAAAAAGGGAAGGTTATACAGCGCCTGAGTAAACAGGCACAAACACTAAGAAAAGCCTTCCCGATTACGGGGAGGCTTTTTTTTAGCTAATGGTAGTAGGGGGAAGGTGAAAGGAGATGGAAAAGCTTATAAATAATATGGAATACGTGTAACAAATGGAACAAGGAAAAGAAAATAAAATTACTCTTCGCTCTCAGACTTCTACAGGAGGAAGGCGGATGGCTGGTGCCCGGAGTTTGTGGAGGGCTAATGGGATGCGGGAAGAGCATTTTGGTAAACCCGTAATTGCTGTTGTCAATTCATTTACACAGTTTGTTCCCGGACACACACATCTTCACTCGGTAGGGCAAATGATCAAGAAGGAAATCGAGAATTTGGGTTGTTTTGCTGCTGAATTCAATACTATAGCTATTGATGATGGAATTGCAATGGGTCATGACGGAATGCTATATTCTTTGCCCTCACGAGATCTGATTGCTGATAGCGTAGAATACATGTGTAACGCTCATTGTGCAGATGCTATGATTTGTGTCTCAAACTGTGATAAAATTACTCCGGGAATGATGATGGCAGCTATGCGACTCAACATTCCTGTAATTTTTGTTTCTGGTGGACCAATGGAAGCCGGACGTATCGATGGTGTTGATTATGATCTTGTTGATGTGATGGTGGCAGCTGCAGACCCCAACGTGGATGATGGAGAAATATTGAAGCTTGAGCAGAATGCTTGTCCGAGCTGCGGATCGTGTAGTGGTTTATTTACTGCCAATTCAATGAACTCTCTGGTTGAAGCCCTTGGATTAGCCCTTCCTGGAAATGGTACCGTGGTAGCAACCCATTCCAAAAGAAATGATTTATTCAAACAGGCTGCCAGAATAATAGTTGGAGCAACAAATAAATATTACAATCAAGGAGATATTAGTGTCTTACCACGTGAAATAGCAAATAGAGATGCTTTTTTGAATGCAATGACTGTTGACATTGCGATGGGTGGATCCACAAATACTATCCTCCATCTGTTGGCTACAGCTTATGAAGGTGAAATTGATTTTACTTTGGATGATATTGATGCTCTCTCAAGAAAAACCCCTAACCTGTGTAAAGTTGCACCATCCAGTGCTTATCATATGCAGGATGTTAATAGGGCAGGGGGTATCATGGGATTAATGGCTGAACTTAATCGTGCAGGTCTGCTAAATACTTCTGTTAATAGAATAGATTATCCCAGCCTGGAAGAGGCTTTATCCGAATGGGATATTATGAGTGCTGACTGTCTGCCTGAAGCTCACGATATATATATGGCCGCACCCGGGAGTGCCGACAGGAATTTATTTTTAGGTTCTCAATCTTCGCAATATAAAGAGCTTGATACCGATCGTGAAAATGCTTGCATCCGATCAGCAGAATATGCTTATTCTGAGGATGGTGGACTAGCAGTATTATTTGGAAATCTGGCTACAAATGGTGCTGTAGTAAAAACAGCAGGTGTTCAGCCTGGTCAACTGCATTTTAAAGGTAAGGCCAGAGTGTATTTGTCGCAAGATGATGCTGTTCAGGGTATTCTGGATGATCAGGTAAAGGCTGGTGATGTTGTGATCATTATTTATGAAGGGCCAAAGGGCGGACCAGGGATGCAGGAAATGCTGTATCCAACTTCATATTTAAAATCAAAAGGACTGGATAAAACCTGTGCTTTGCTTACTGATGGTAGGTTCTCAGGTGGTACTGCCGGCTTATCTATAGGTCATGTGTCTCCTGAAGCGGCTTCTGGAGGACTGATAGGTTTGGTTCGAACCGGTGATCACATTGAGATTAGCATTCCTAAGCGAGAAATAAATCTCCTTGTTGATGATAGAGAAATACAGAGCAGAAAGCTGGCTGTGCAGCAACAAAACTTTACTCCTACGCGGAATCGCCACGTTAGTAATGCCCTAAAAAGCTATGCTTATTTTGTTAGCTCAGCAGATAAAGGAGCCGTAAGAATAATTCCGCAATCAGATGATAATATCTAATTCGAACATCGAACATCGAACATCAAATATCAAAAATGAACAACTATGCCTGACTGTAAAGAAAAATCGATATTGAAACTTGCAAGTACTCAAGATGTCAACGGCGCTGAAGCAATTTTGCTGAGCTTCCTTGAAGAAGGTGTGGATACATTGTTTGGATATCCCGGCGGGGCAATAATGCCCTTTTACGATACTCTATTTCAGAATAGTGATTGCTTCAGACACATATTGACTCGTCATGAACAAGGAGCAATTCATGCAGCTCAAGGATATGCCAGAGTAACTAGAAAAACCGGAGTTTGCCTCACTACCTCTGGTCCGGGAGCAACCAATATTCTTACTGGTTTAGCTGACGCATACATGGATTCTACACCCTTGGTGATAGTAACCGGACAGGTGGTTAGTAGCTTGGTTGGAACTGACGCCTTTCAGGAAACGGATATTCTTACCATGAGCATGGCTGTTACTAAATGGAATGCCCAGATCACTAATGTAAGAGATATCCCAGCGGTAATGGCTAAGGCCTTTTATATAGCAAATTCTGGTAGGCCAGGACCAGTACTAATTGATTTCCCTAAAGATGTATTTTCTGCGAAATTTGCATATAGCTACTCTCCTTGCACCTCGCTAAAAACATACAGACCAAATTATCATCCTGCTCCTGAGCTGGTTGATAAGGCTGCAAGATGGATTAATACAGCCCAAAAACCCTTACTCCTCTTTGGTCAGGGAATTGTTCTGTCAAAAGCTGAAGAAGAACTGAAAATGTTTGTTGAGAGAACAGGTATGCCGGCAGCTGCAACTCTACTCGGACTGTCAGCATTACCTGCTTCTCATCCTTTATATGTGGGTATGTTGGGAATGCATGGAAATTATGCCCCTAATCTCATGACAGGCGAAACAGATTTGGTTGTGGCAATTGGTATGCGATTTGACGATCGTGTAACAGGAAAAGTGGACACTTACCTTAAGCAGTCGAGAATTATCCATGTGGATATCGACCCTACAGAATTAGGAAAAAATATGGATACTGATCTGGAAGTTGAAGCAGATGCCAAATCTTTTCTTAAAAGTATCCTCCCTTTATTGTCAAAGAATGAATATCCTGAATGGATAGATCAGTTTAAAGCAAAGCTTGAGGAAGAGAAAAAAATAGTCATTGATGATGATGTTTTTCCATCTAAAGGGAAAATTCAAATGGGTGAGGTTATCAGGATGGTCTCTGAAATGACTAGTTCAGGCACTGTAGCTATTACTGATGTAGGGCAACATCAAATGAAGGTGGCCCGATATTTCCCTCTGGATTCTCCTCGTACTCTCGTTACCTCAGGAGGGTTGGGCACGATGGGATTTGGCTTGCCTGCAGCTGTTGGTGCTCAATTAGGAAAACCCAACGAAACTGTTGTTTTATTTGTTGGCGATGGTGGCTTGCAAATGACGATGCAGGAATTGATGACCATTACACAGGAAAAAATACCAGTAAAAATTGTGGTTCTGAATAATGGCTTCCTTGGAATGGTGCGCCAATGGCAAGAGATGTTTTTCGAGTCAAGATATTCATCCACCCCTATGCAAAGTCCTGATTTTGTTAAACTTGCAGGTGCTTGTGGCGTGGAGGCAGGGAAGGTTTATCAAAGAGAAGATCTGTATGATGCTTTGAAACAAATGCTGGATCATGATGGAGCATTCTTGCTTGAAGTGATGGTGGAAAAAGAAGAAAATGTATTTCCAATGGTACCCCCTGGTGCAGCTGTTACCGAGATGATACTTGGGAGTTCTTGATTCAGTGATTCAGTGATTCGGTGATTTGGGGAAATAATTTGTGAATAGTAACGATTAAAAAGAAAATAGCATGGTACGAGAATATCTGGTTACAACCTTGGCACAAGATCGTGTTGGCCTCCTTAGCCGCGTGGCAATGGTTTTTTCACGCAGAGGAATAAATATTGAAAGTCTTAAAGTCGCAGAGTCTGCAATGAAGGGAATTACTTCTCTTTCTATGGTGGTGCATACTGACTCAAAGACCATTAAGCAGATCATAAAACAGCTTGAAAAGCAAGTGGAAGTACTGCAGGCATTTGCTGCTGAGCAACCAAATGAGAACATACAAATCGAAAATAAATTACAATACGCATAAACTAATAATCATGGCAATAATTGAATTTGGTGGTGTTAAAGAACGTGTAGTCACCCGAGATGAATTTCCTCTTGATAAGGCACGTGAAGTATTAAAAAATGAAACGGTAGCTGTTCTCGGTTACGGAATTCAGGGACCGGGTCAGGCGCTTAATCTGAAAGATAATGGTATCCGCGTGATCGTAGGACAGCGAAAAGGATCAAAATCATGGGATAAAGCTCTTAATGATGGATGGGTTGAAGGAGAAACCCTCTTTGAAATTGAAGATGCCTGCAAAAAGGGAACTATCATTCAGTTTCTGTTGTCAGATGCCGGACAAATACAAGCATGGCCAACAGTGAAAAAGCACTTGACTCCAGGAAAAGCTTTATATTTTTCACATGGCTTTGGAATCACATTTAAGGAAAAGACTCATATTGAACCACCTGAAGGAGTAGATGTTGTTTTGATTGCTCCAAAAGGTTCAGGTACCAGCCTTCGCCGCTTATTCTTGGCAGGAAAAGGATTGAATAGTAGTTTCGCAGTTGAAAAGGATGCTACCGGAAAAGCCTATGAAAGAGTTATGGCACTTGGTATTGCTGTTGGTTCAGGCTACCTTTTTGAAACAGATTTTAAAAGAGAAGTATATTCAGATTTGACTGGCGAGCGTGGTGTTCTGATGGGAGCCATTGCAGGAGTCTTTGAAGCTCAATATAATTGTCTAAGAAAGAATGGTCATAGTCCTTCCGAAGCCTTTAATGAGACTGTTGAAGAATTGACTCAAAGTCTTATGCCGCTTGTTGCTGAGAATGGAATGGATTGGATGTATGCCAATTGTTCTACTACTGCACAAAGAGGAGCTCTTGATTGGAGACATAAATTTCGCGAAGCTGTAGCTCCGGTATTTGACGATTTGTATGAAAGTGTAGCCAGCGGTAAAGAGGCAGAAATTGCCATTAAAAAAGGTCAGGATCCTGATTATAGAGCCAAACTCGATGAAGAGCTAAAGGAACTAAGAGAATCTGAACTATGGCAAACCGGCGCTCAGGTAAGAAAACTACGACCATAAGATTAATAAAATGTCAGAAAGATTATTCATATTCGATACTACTCTTCGCGACGGAGAGCAAGTGCCAGGTTGCCAGCTTAATACAATTGAGAAAATTGAAGTGGCCAGAGCTCTCGAGCTTCTTGGAGTAGACATTATTGAAGCCGGCTTTCCGGTTTCTAGTCCTGGTGATTTTGAAGCCGTCCAGGAAATATGTAAAACAGTTAAGGATCTAACGGTTTGCGGACTAACACGAGCGGTTGATAAGGATATTGAAGTGGCTGCTGAGGCTTTGAAGCTGGCTAAGAATGCCAGGATTCATACCGGAATAGGCACTTCACCATATCACATTAAACTCAAACTGAAAAGCAATGAGGATGAAATTATTGAGCGGGCTATTCGAGCGGTGAAGCTTGCCAGAAATCTTGTGCCCGAAGTGGAGTTTTATGCTGAAGATGCTGGAAGAACTGATAATATTTATCTGGCAAGAGTGGTGGAAGCAGTTATTGCTGCCGGTGCCCGGATAATCAATATTCCGGATACAACCGGTTATTGTTTGCCAGAGGAATATGGGGCCAAGATTAAATACTTGATGGAGAATGTGAAGAATATTGATCAGGCAATACTAAGTACACATTGCCATAATGATCTGGGTATGGCTACTGCCAACTCTTTAGCAGGAATTGCATATGGCGCCCGACAAGTTGAGGTTACAATTAATGGTATCGGCGAGAGAGCCGGAAATACAGCTCTTGAAGAGGTGGTAATGGCAATTAAGACCAGAAAAGACTTGCCTTTTGAAACCCGTATTCAAAGTCAGAGGATAGTCAGCACAAGCCGATTAGTATCGAGCTTGATGAATATGCCGGTTCAAGCAAATAAGGCGATAGTTGGACGAAATGCTTTTGCTCATTCATCCGGAATTCATCAGGATGGAGTTTTGAAGAATCGTGAGAACTATGAAATTATTGACCCGTCAAGCGTTGGAGTTGATGAATCAGCCTTAGTGCTAACAGCTCGATCGGGCCGGGCCGCCCTGAAACATCATCTTAATCGCCTGGGAAACTACCCTGACGATAAGCAATTGGTTAAGATATATGAGAGTTTTTTGTTAATTGCCGACAAGAAAAAACAGATCAATGATGAGGATCTGCTAGCACTAATTGGTAATGGAGTGGCTAAAGATCAGCCGGTAAGACTAAATCTATTGCAAGTAGTAGCTGGAAAATCAACAATCCCAATGGCTACTGTTCACCTTTTTGTGCATGGTGAAGAAAAAATGGCAACTGCTGAGGGAAATGGCCCAATTGATGCCTGTGTTAATGCTGTTAAGAAGATTATTCCTAATAAATTTGTGCTTGATGAATTCCTGATTCAAGCAATTACCAGAGGAAGTAATGATATTGGAAAAGTACATGTCAAATTGTATGCTGATAACAGGATGATAAACGGATTTGGAGCAGATGTGGATATTATTACTGCATCAGTAAAAGCACTGGTTGATGCAGTATCAAAAATGCTTATTAAATGATGCAAAAAACGCTATTTGATAAAATTTGGGAAGCCCATGAGGTTAATCAACTTGATGATGGGTCTTCTGTCTTTTATATAGACCAACATTATATTCACGAAGTAACCAGTCCTCAGGCTTTTAGCGGATTGCGACAAAGAGGAGTGGAGGTTTTTCGCCCGAAGCAAACTATCGCAACAGCTGATCATAATGTCCCAACACAAAATCAACATTTGCCAATCAAAGATCCAGCTTCTGCTGCACAGCTATTAACCCTGAGCCAAAACTGTTCAGAATTTGGAGTCTCTTTGTTTGACCTAGAACACAAATGGAACGGTATAGTGCATGTGATTGGTCCTGAATTAGGCCTTACACAACCCGGAATGACAGTGGTTTGTGGCGATAGTCATACCTCAACACATGGTGCATTCGGTGCAATAGCCTTTGGTATCGGTACTTCAGAGGTTGAAATGGTTTTGGCTTCTCAGGCACTTATGCTAAATAAACCAAAAAGCATGAAGATCGAGGTGAAGGGAGATCTTAATCCGGGTGTATCTGCCAAAGATCTGGCTCTTTACCTGATAAGTGAGCTCGGAACAGATGGAGGAACAGGATATTTTGTGGAATATTGTGGCTCAGCTATCCGAAAACTATCCATGGAGAGTCGGATGACTCTTTGCAATATGAGTATTGAAATGGGTGCAAGGGGCGGACTGATACAAGCTGATGAGATTACTTTTGATTATCTGAAGGATTTGGAATTTACTCCGAAGGGCGAAGAGTTTGACAATATGCTTGAACGGTGGAGAGAGTTGAAAACTGACGAAGGTGCTTTATTTGATATATCATACTCATTTGATGCAGATCACATATTGCCAATGATTACATGGGGTACTAATCCTGGCATGGCTATTCCGCTTAATAGCACCATTCCTGATCCGGTAAGGAGCGATGGATCACCACATAAAGAATTCTTGTCGGCAATGAATTATATGGATCTAGCCGGAGGCGAGAGTATGCTTGGAAAACCAATCGATTATGTCTTTCTGGGGAGTTGCACAAACGGACGAATAGAAGATCTTCGTGAATTTGCTAAATATGTAAAAGGTCACAAAAAGGCAGATACTGTTACTGTCTGGATAGTTCCTGGATCACGAAAGGTTATGGAACAGGCGATATCTGAAGGTATTGAAGATGCTCTGCAGTTAGCGGGCTTTGAACTCCGCGAACCTGGCTGCTCAGCATGCCTGGCTATGAATGAAGATAAAATTCCGCCTGGAAAATACTGCGTATCAACTTCAAATAGAAACTTTGAAGGAAGACAGGGACCTGGTTCAAGAACTTTTCTGGCAAGTCCTAAAACAGCAGCTCTGGCAGCAATAAATGGCTGGATTGCTGTATAAAATAAATAGTGAACAGTTAGCAGTTACCCAATAATCTAAATAATAATGTCTTTTAATCCAATAAAACGTATAGTCTCCCCAGCTGTTCTTCTCCCTCTTGATCATGTCGACACTGATCAGATAATACCTGCACGTTTCCTTAAAGCAACTTCTCGCGAGGGTTTTGGAAAGCATCTTTTCAGCAGCTGGAGATATCAGAAAAACGAAGAGCCAGATCCTGAGTTTGTGCTCAACGGGAAAAATGGAAAGGGTGAAATTCTTCTCGTTGGAGAGAATTTTGGCTGCGGCTCGTCACGTGAGCATGCTGCCTGGGCCTTGCATGATTATGGTTTCCGTGTGGTGGTGGCTAAAAGTTTTGCCGATATTTTTAGGGGAAATGCAATGAATAACGGGATCGTTCCTGTAGAATTAAAGCTTGCTGAACATGAGGAGCTTCTGAATTATATTCGAAAAAATCCGGAAGCTGAATTGATGCTTGATTTACCATCTGAGACCATTCAGGTTAAAGGGTCTGATAAACTGAAATTCAACTTTGTAATTAATCCATTTAGAAAGGAATGCCTTACGATGGGTACTGATTTGGTTGATTCTCTTATCACCCGTAAAGAGGAAATTTCACAATTTGAACAAAATAGAAAGCAGAAATAATGAAAGCCAAAATTGCCTTACTGGCCGGAGATGGTATTGGTCCGGAAATAATGACCCAAGCGGTGCAGGTACTTCATGCAATCGCACAAAAATTTGATCATGAATTTCAAACAACTGAAGGTTTGATTGGTGGAGTAGCCATAAATGCAACTGGAAATCCATATCCGGATGAAACGCACCAACTTTGCCTCAACGCTGATGCAGTTCTTTTTGGAGCTATTGGTGATCCTAAATACGATAACGACCCAACCGCAAAGATCAGGCCTGAACAAGGCTTATTGGCGATGAGGAAAAAATTGGGACTGTTTGCTAATCTTCGTCCGGTAAAAACCTATGAATCTCTTTTCGATAGATCTCCCTTGAAAGAAGACAGACTAAAAGATGTTGACTTTATGGTGGTAAGAGAGCTTACCGGTGGTATATATTTTGGTCAGCCAAGCGAAGTAACGGCAGACGGATTAAACTCAGTGGATACTTGCTTATACTCGAAGGAGGAAATACTCAGAGTATCAGAAATGGCATTTGATCTTGCTATGAAGAGCAAGAAGAAACTCACCATGGTAGATAAAGCTAATGTGCTTTCTACCTCTCGCCTGTGGAGAAAGACTGTACAGGATATGAGTGCTGAGTATCCTGAAGTAGAAGTTGAATATCTTTTTGTCGATAATGCTGCTATGCAGCTGATTATCAGGCCAAGCCAGTTTGATGTTATGCTAACAGAGAATATGTTTGGAGATATCCTGACAGATGAAGCCAGTGTGCTTCCGGGCTCTATTGGACTACAGCCTTCTGCCTCGGTAGGTGATAAAACAGCTATTTTTGAGCCTATCCATGGATCATATCCCCAGGCAGCTGGCAAAAATATCGCCAATCCTTTTGGAATGATTCTCTCAGTAGCTATGATGCTTGATTATCAGTTTGGGTTAAAAAACGAAGCATCATTGATTCAGCAAGCTGTTGATCAGGCTCTCAATGATGGTGTTGGAACCCCAGACTTGTTTCCCGAAAACCAACAGGGAACAGATGAAGTGGCCAATTGGATTCTCACATATATTCAACAGGCAGAATAGCTGAATCCTTTATTGTTATTTAAAAGTGCCAATCATTTTCACCCATCCTGATTGGTCGGATATATTTTGCGTTTCCGTCCATATACTATCTGGCTTGTTCCATCTGTACAGAACCTTTTTTATGTAGGATGTACCTGACATATTTTCAAAACCAAATGACATCTGATAGTGATCAGGAGCCCAAAATTCACCACTAGAAACTTGCGAGAAGACCATTGTACTGTTAAATGAGAATTGTTTTGTGATGAATATTTCATCCCAACGATTGTCATGATGATTGCCTTCTCTGTCTTTCGTAGTATATGAGTTTATAATTGAACTGGTTCCTGATAACTCATTTTGGTTGGCTGTGATGGAAAGGTTTGATTGCCAATTAAAGGTTCTGCTCGTGTCTGTTGGATTGCCATCATCATCACGACAAGTATAGCCTGATTTTGATGATTCACCCACATAACTATTTCCACCAACAGTGAAATTAAGATTACCCAGACCACACACCAGAGAATGACCACGGCCAGACCATGATCCGCTATAAACCGAATCTAAGAGTTGAAGTCCTTCAAAAAGCGGAAGAATTGTAAATGGGAGTGATTTAGTAGTTTCAAAGCCTTGATTATCTCTGAAATGAATTTTAATAGAATCTTGAGAATCTGGTTTCATCTCCTGGCCAAACATCCCCTTGAGCTCATCTCCGGTTACGGCAAATTCCTCCGGTATCGGATCTTGCCAATCTCCCACATCTTCCCAGAATTCTGAACGATGCCAATATTTTACTCTGTATTTTTCATTGTTCTTAACCTTAATGTAGAAAAGGGTGTCTTTATATCCGGTAGTCACTAGACTTAAATATTGCCAGTATGATATGCTTATCTCATCAGGACAAATAATCTCGTACTCGGGTTCAGTATCAGGAGGATTCACTTCTATGGTTAGTGTTATTTCTCGTGAAGATAAATAGTCTGGTACATGCCTTGTATTTGATAGTATTACCATAATTTTATATCCATCAGCTTGCAATTCCTTGAGATTGTGTATCTCAACTTTTCCACTGCCGCCAGGAAAAACCTCACCCAGCTTTACGATTTCTTTTTTTAATTTGAATTTATAAACCAACAGTCCACTATTCACAGGATCAGAAACACTAAATCTGACCCTTGCGTCATCTTTCCAATCAGGGTCATTTGGAGCAAATTGATATACCCCGGCAGAAAGGTCAGCATGCTTTTCTGTAACATCTCTTTTAGTATTGCCTTGATTAAGATCATTGTATTTGAGGTTTGTAGAGAGGTAATCGAGTAGCTCAAATGCTACTTTTTTATTGTAGTAATTGCCTAACATGTACCCCCCAATTACACCATGCCAAAATGTTTCAACAGGCTCTTTAATTTCATCAAGTAAAGCACTTACAGGATCTTTTGGATTGTTTGGAAGTGTTCCATTCTTTATAGATTCAAATATTCTGAGAATAGAAGCATCTCCATAGGTGTCAGCGATGTCTTTTATCAGAAATGACATCCCATAACCATGATCAGACGATTTATTTTGCCAACCAAAGAGTGGGTATAATAAATATTTTCCTTGAATATTTGAAGATACATAGTAGGGGTCTGTTGAGAATTTTTCTTCAATCCATACGGCAGTAGCCTCTTTTAACCAGCCTTGTTCTTCTTTAATAAAGCTGGCTGAGAATTCGTAGAGATTCTGAACCAAATGAAGAAACTCATGTCCGGCTGTAGCTTTCATCTCGCTCTCATTTGTCAGGTAATCTTGACTTATTGTAAATCTGCCCTTGTCAGTGAGATTAATCAGGTCTGCATCTGTCATCCCCTTAAATCCGAAAAAATAATATGCCCCAATGAAATCATTGGCTGGTTTAATTAAGACAGGGGCTGGCCAGGTGCGGCCTGAAAGAGAAAAGCCCATATTCTTGCAGGTATCGAAGGCTGCCTCAAAATAGGCCCCCAGCTTTTCACTATGTTCAAGTACAGCTTTAGGAGAATAAATCTCAAAATGACCATTGCTGGAGGATACTAGTGTGTAATTATTTATCAGAATGAAGGTAGCCTGATCTGGAATGATAATCCCGTCGAGTGCTTGTCCGGTTTTTAAAACACCTGGATCAATTGGATAAGTAATTTCAACCCAATCATTGTTGATATTAGCAGGATGAGCCTGGAATGCAAAGTGCGAACTATCAAGACTGGAGGCATATCCCATTTCTCCTATGGCAATAAGGGTGTCGCCAGATATTACTCCATCAGGAATTATTTGTATAGTAATCTTACTTCCCAGTTTCTCTGGTAATCCGCGTAATAAATACAGATCAGATAATCCATTTTCGCCAAAGCTCTTATCATTTGGTTTTACATACACGCTTAGCTTAGTCCTTTTTGAGAAAGAACCCGGTGGAACAATTACTTGCATGCTATCTAAAATAATAGCACCACCTTCGGCGTTAATGTACTGAGATTCAGCTAATATAAAGCCTTCCTCAATAGGATCTTCTGTATCAAGATAGGATTCGAAGCCTTCGCAGCCTGTCATGAGAAACATCAAGGATAATAAGAATAAAGGGGCAAGCACATTATTGAGGTTTATTGCTTTATTCATCTTGAGCATTTTAATATTTTGAACTACTGAAGTTAAGAAATATAAATATATTGCTCTTAAACTATATTTGAGATCATTAAAACTGAGTCGATTTTCGTATTTTCGAATCCAAAACAGATTCTGAAACTATGTCTTTAAAGAGAATTCTGCCAGTAGTGCTGACTCTATTATTGTTATCATCTTGTAACTCTGATATTCAGATTGCAAGTGGTGGAGAAAGCGATTATCGTATTGTTGTTCCGGCAAAAGCTACACGATCAGAATTGAAAGCGGCCTCTTATTTGCAACGTTATGTTGAAAAAGTCAACAGAGCCAGAATTCCGATTGTCAGAGATCGTGAAGAATCAATTGGCAAGGAAATTTCTATTGGGCAAACGAATCGAATTACTTCAGAAGTAATATCACGCATACCTGATTTGGAGGAGGATGGATTCTCAGTTCAATCAAGTGAGAAGAATATCTTCTTTTTAGGTGGAACACAAAAGGGGGTGATGTATGGCGTAAGTAGTTTTCTTGAGAGATTTCTTTCTGTTCAGATTCTTTCATCGGAGGTGGAAGTATGGAAAGCTAAAAAGCGGATTAATATTCCTGATGATCTTAACTGGACAGTAATCCCTCCTATACATTTCAGAAGTACTCATTATCGGGATACCTGGGATCCTTTTTTTGCAGGCTGGCATAAGCTACATCATTTAGCAAATGGAGGACACCCGGATTGGGGATACTGGTGCCATACTTTCAATCAACTAGTGCCTCCTGATGAGTATTATGAGTCTCATCCTGAGTATTATGCAGAAATCAATGGAAATCGTGTGGCAACTCAATTGTGTCTTACTAATCAAGATGTGCTTAAGATTGCAGTGCAGAATCTACGTAAAGCTATTGATGAAAAGCCTGATGTTCATTATTGGTCTGTGAGCCAGAATGATAATGTTAGTTATTGTCAGTGTGAAAACTGTCAGAAAATAGATAAGGCCGAAGGATCACCTATAGGCTCACTACTTAGCTTTGTAAACGCAGTGGCTGATAGTTTTCCTGACCGTGTGATTTCTACGCTGGCCTACCAGTATAGCCGAAAACCTCCAATTAATTTGGTGCCGCGTGAGAATGTTAATATCATGCTTTGTACCATCGAGCTTGATCGGTCAGAATCGATCTCAACCAGTGTTGGAGCTGCTTCTTTCAGAGAAGATCTGGAAGGATGGGGGAGGATAACGGATGATATACTGCTATGGGACTATGTGATACAATTTGAAAACCTGGTATCGCCTTTTCCAAACTTTCATGTGCTAAAACCTAATTTACAATACTTCGTTGAAAATAGTGCCGATAAACACTTTCAACAAGGAAATCGTGAAGTGGGCGGAGAATTCGCAGAGCTGAGGGGGTATCTGATATCTAAACTCCTTTGGAACCCAAGCGCAGATGTGGATTCTTTGATGGATGATTTTTTGGAAGGCTACTATGGAAAAGCAGACAGATATATTCGAAAATATATTGATGTGATGCATGATGAGCTGAAAAACTCAGGACTTGGATTAGGGATATTCGGACATCCATTTCAGGCAAAGGAATCTTATTTGTCGCCGGCAAAAATCAAGCAATACATCAAGTTGTTTGACAAGGCAGAACAGGCTGTGAGAAAATCTCCGGAGTATCTTGAGAGAGTTCAGATAGCCCGATTGCCATTGCAATACGCCCGCATAGAAATTGCTACACGCATGGGTACCGCTGAGGGAGGAATGTATATACGGGATGATAAGGGGCAATGGATTGTAGATCCTCAATATCCTAAATTGGCAGATACTCTGGTGACTCGTGCACTCAGACAGGGTGTGACTCGTTTTAAGGAATGGCACACCACGCCAGATGAGTACCTGAAAAGCTTGAAAAAGTCATGGGATGTTGATATGCATGAACATCTGGCAATGGATATGGAGGTGCAACTTTTCAATCAGGCCTCTTCAAAATATGCTGGAGGAAATGCAGGTTTGCTGACAGATGGGTTGCGCGGACCTCTGCTAACCTTTGCTTATAACTGGCTTGGTTTCGAGGGGAATGAGTTTGAAGCAATTCTTGATTTCGGTAAGAAAATAGAATTTAGCAGTCTGAGTACAAGTTGGCTTCAAGACCTCAGGAGTTGGGCTTTTCTCCCTGAAACTATCAGTTATTTTGGGTCAGATGATAAACACAACTGGACAATTATCGAGGAGGTTTCTCCTGGAATTGATCCTAAGACATCAGGTGTTTTTATTCATGATTTTAGTCTTGAGCTGAGCAAAATACATGCATTTAGATATTTGAAGATCAAATCAAAAAGCTACATTACTTGTCCTGAGTGGCATCCGGGGGCCGGAGGCAAGGCTTGGATATTTGTTGATGAAATTATTGTGAAATAAAACAATTACACACATGAAAAAATCATTTCTGTTTATCCTATTAATATCCCTTCTGTGGGGATGCGGTTCAAGGTATGAATCAGATAGTTACATCCAAATTAATCCGGAGGATACTCCCGAAGAAATTATTCTTAAAGCGGCTCATGTGGTGCCATCAGCCAGACAACTAGAATGGCAAGATCTTGAGTTTACAGCCTTTTGTCATTTTGGTATTAATACTTTTACCAACCGCGAATGGGGGGATGGAACGGAAGATCCAGCTTTATTTAATCCAACAGAATTTGATGCACGACAGTGGGTATCAGCATTCAAAGATGCAGGATTGAAAATGGTTCTTATCACAGCAAAACATCACGATGGTTTTTGTTTGTGGCCATCAGCCTATACAGATCATTCAGTGAAGAGTTCGCCATGGATGGATGGGAAAGGAGATGTGGTGAAGGCAGTTAAGGAAGCCTGTGATGAGTTTGGCCTGAAGTTCGGTGTCTATTTGTCTCCATGGGACAGAAATCAGCAGGTTTACGGTAGTGATGAGTATAATACATATTTTGTGAATCAGCTGACTGAATTGCTTTCCAATTATGGAGTGATAGATGAAGTATGGTTCGATGGAGCTTGCGGCGAAGGACCAAATGGCAAAAGGCAGGTTTATGATTGGATGCGTTACTATGAAACCATTCGTGAATTACAGCCAGATGCAACTATTGCGGTTATGGGTCCGGATGTTCGTTGGGTAGGAACTGAATCAGGATACGGAAGAGTAATGGAGTGGTCAGTGGTACCGTACAATTCGATGAATACTGATGAAACTGCCGAAAATTCTCAGCAGGCACCTACCGATGGAGTATTTATTCCGATGGGTGATATGATGGTTAAAGACCTTGGAAGCAGAAACAAAATCCGCAAAGCAAAAGCTCTGGTTTGGTATCCATCTGAGGTGGATGTATCTATTCGTCCGGGATGGTTCTATCATACCTCTCAGGACGATCAGGTTAAAACCCCCGAGAAATTATTCGATATTTGGTTTAGTTCAATAGGTCGTAATTCACTGTTACTGTTGAATATACCTCCGGATACAAGAGGACTGATTCACGAAAATGATGTGAAAGCTTTGAAAGATCTTGCCAGCTTAAGAGAAACAGTTTTTGGAAATAACCTGGCAGAAGGAGCATCAGTAAAAGCTACTTCAAAAGCAATTGGAAAATCTTCTGCTAATGTATTGATACCCGGGAGGGAGAAATTCTGGATGGCAAAAAAAGGAGAAGATGAAGCTGATCTGGAATTTGATCTGGGAGAGGAGAAAGCTTTTGATTGCATTACTATTTCTGAGAACATAGAACTTGGTCAGCGTGTTGAGCAGTTCTCAATTGATGTATGGAAAGACGATCGTTGGAGAGAAATTACCCGTAGCACCACTATCGGAAACAAACGAATACTAAGGTTCTCACCAAGAACAGCTCAAAAAGTCAGATTGAGAATTCTGCAGGCTCGTTATACACCAGCAATTTCATTTTTTGCCTTGCATAAACGTCCGCCGCAACTAGAATTACTTCCTGCAGGTGGAGCTTTCATGGAAGAGATGGCTGTTGAATTGAAATCTGATATGGATGATCACGATATCTATTATACATTAGACGGATCTGAACCGGATAAAAGCTCTCTGAAGTACTCAGCACCAGTAACTATTTCTGAATCTGCACAGATCAGAGCGATTGCTTATGACTCAAGAGGAGCATCCAGTTTTATCCGCACAGGTACCTACACAAAAGCTACTTTTTCAATTACCTACAAATATCCTCCAAGTCCGAAATACCAGGGGAATTCGCAGATTGTTCTGATGGACGGACAAAACGGATCCTCTGATTTTAGTTCAGGTGACTGGTTAGGGTGGGAAGGTGTTGATATGGTAACAACAATTGATTTTGGCGAGGTAAAAGAATTCAAACGGGTTACTGCAAATTTTGTGAACGCTGTGGGTAGTTGGATTTTTCTGCCTCGTGGAATGAAGGTTGAGTATTCAACAGACGGCAAAAGGTTTAAGAAAATGGGAGAATTAACAAACCCGGTTCTATGGGATGAAGCTCCTGAAACAGATCGTCAAGCTTTTTCAGTGTATAGATCCACAAAAGCAAAGTTCATCAGAGTAACAGGTGTAAGCATTAAAACTTGTCCGGACAAACATGCAGGAGAAGGTGGAAAAGCCTGGCTATTTTGTGATGAGATCACGGTTGAATAGGTTTGGGTCGTTGTGTGGGATTTTTGGATGATGCATGGGTAGGGGTTGAAAATTCTCAACCCCCACGGTTACGAAATGCATTCAATTGTTCATCACTCAATGACCACCCGGTGAAAATAGAAATCCCATTTCCGCCAGCATCACGAACACGATGGTAGGTGTCGACCAATAGTTTTGAGTCAAAACCCTTACCAATCAGCATTCCTGCGTAGATAGGAGGTTTAGGTCCTAATTCTTCACGGGCTTCACCAATGCTTTTAGCAATCCAGTGAGTATCTTCGAGATAGGAATTGTGATAAAGCATGGGTTGGTATGCATCCAGATTGAAGCGCGACCAATCTTGACGAACCATTCGCCGCGACATGGCAGGCGTGGGGAAGACAGCACCGGTAGTAACTGAGCCCACTTGATGCACACCATCAACAATTTCATGAACTAATTCTACTATCTGGTCTAATCTGAATTGGTGCCAGGCTTCGTCTCTAGAAGGATCATCAAGACTCAATGGGTCATATCCATTTGTTGCTTCAAACTTTGATCGGCAGGTATCACAGTAACAGTAATCAAACTCTGGCATTTCGTAATCTTGTACCAGATTATATTTTGGCTGAAGACCAATGGGCAAGAATATGTCGCAGTATCTGACATAATCTAAATGTACTCCTGACATCCCGGGTAATTGTGCTGTCGCCATATAATCTTCACGGAGGAGCTTTCTGACTTCGGTGTTAGAAGGACAAAGCCATTTGTAATAACCTACGTAAGGAGGCTTATCCAGCACTGATTCGCCATTGTGATTTACGGCATACCACTCTGGATGATCTTTGGCATATTGCCCACGGTTAACTGTCCATCTCCAGGCATGTAATTGCACATCATACTCTTTACATAGAGGGGCGAATTCGGCGTAGAATTTATTG
>JAGLDP010000033.1 GCA_023145515.1 Bacteroidales bacterium | reverse complement strand
GACCAAAATCGGGTTTCCATTCTTCTTTAAGAAGTTTTTCAGGTAAACCCTCATATTCTCCTGATCTAACAGAAGCCAGGTTTCTTCTTTGTTCTGACATAGCGGCAAATTCATAGCAATAAACGGGGAAGTTAAGCTCTTCACCTACCCGCTTGGCCAATTTGCGCGCATATTCTAAAGTTTCTTCCATACTTATGTTAGCAATTGGGACAAGCGGACAAACATCGGTTGCACCAAATCTGGGATGTTCACCCTGATGTTTAGTCATATCAATGATTTCACATGCTTTTTTAATGGCTCTGAAGGCTGCGTCAATCACTGCTTTAGGAGTGCCAACAAAGGTTACTACCGTGCGATTGGTTGCTTTGCCCGGGTCAACATCGAGAAGGCGAACTCCTTCAAGCTCTTCAATCTGATCAGTGATTTGCTTTATAATCTGCATATCGTTCCCTTCACTAAAATTAGGAACACATTCAATAAGTTGCGTATTCATATAGTTTAGTTTTTAGTTATCAGTTTTCCGTTTAGGATTGTTGTATCAATTAAATGACTCCCGTATGCGTAGGGTAGGAATTCTAATCCGGGAATCTCTTTAGTAATGATGAGATTTGCTCTTTTACCGATAGTAATAGTTCCCAGATCATTTTCTAAGCCCATAGCATAGGCTGAATTAAGTGTTATTGCTTGCAGAGCTTCCTCTGGTAACATTTTCAAGCAGATGCATGCAAGGGAGAATATAAATTTCATATCTCCGGATGGGGATGAACCCGGATTGTAATCAGATGCAAGAGCAACTGGTAATCCTGCTTCTATCATTTTACGTACCGGAGCCCAATCCATTCCTAAGAAGAAGGCTGCGCCAGGTAAAATTGTAGGCATAGTTGAGGATGATAGTAGAGCCTCAATCTCTTTGTCTCCTGTGAATTCAAGATGGTCAACCGAGCGGGCATTATTTTTCACACCTATTTGTATTCCTCCTGAGAAGTCTAATTCGTTGGCATGAATTTTTGGAATCATTCCATATTTTGCTGCAGCAATAAGAATTCTATCTGTTTCTTCTACAGTAAAAAAGCCTCTGTCGCAAAAGACATCAACAAAATCTGCCAGTCCTTCTTCTGCGACACGTGGCAGCATATTGTTGATTACCAGATCAACATATTCAGACTGTCTGCCTTTGTATTCTAAGGGAACAGAATGAGCCCCCAGAAAGGTAGATTTGATTTGCAGGGCAGTAGTTTCTTTTAGCTTCTTGATTACTCTGAGCATTTTCAACTCAGACTCAGGATCTAATCCATATCCACTTTTGATCTCAACAGCTCCTGTTCCTTTAGAAATAATTTCATTAATTCGAGCTAGTGCCTGGTCATATAATTCATCTTCAGGTGTTTGTCTTAGTTTCTTTGCTGAATTATTGATGCCGCCACCGCGTTTTGCGATTTCTTCGTATGATAATCCCCGTATTTTGTCAGTATACTCAATTTCTCTTGATCCAGCATAAACAAGATGCGTATGTGAATCGCAAAATGACGGTAGTACCAACTTGCCGCTGGCATCCACCTCTTCGCAATTAGTGTTAGGGATATTTTCCATTGTCCCGTATCCGGCAATTCGTTCTCCTTCAATAGCTACCCAGGCATTCTGAATTCTATTGACGACAGACATCTCAGCTCCAGCTACGAAATCCCGGGGCTTGTCTTCCGTCATTAAGAGCTCTTTGATATTCTTAATAATGAGGTCCATGCCTTAGATTTTTCGTGTTTTATTATTTAACCATACTTTCTCCTCTGACGATAAGGAGTCTGACAGCTTTGTCCTGACTCGTTGATGATAATCATTGAGCCATTTTATTTCATCACTGTTTAATAATGATACTTCTATCAGCTCAAGATCAATCGGAGCCAAGGTAAGAGTTTCAAACTGATAAAATACTCCATATTCATTGACTATGTCTTCCTTGCAAAGAGTCATATTTTCTGTTCGCATGCCATAAGAGCCATCCCTGTAGATTGCTGGCTCAACGGTAGTAATCATACCCGGTTTAAATGAAGTATTCATATTGCCAGATGCTCCGCTGCCTATTGTTTGTGGACCTTCATGCACATTCAGAAAAAATCCTACACCATGACCGGTGCCGTGCCCAAAATTCAGACCAAAATCCCAAAGAGCTTTTCTTGCAAGTATATCCATCTGATATCCCATTGTTCCTTTTGGAAAACGTAGCATACTTACTCCTAAAGTACCTTTCAATGCCAGAGTAAAGTCTTGCTTTTGCTGTTTTGTTGGATTCCCCAGAGTGATGGTGCGCGTAGTATCTGTTGTTCCATCAAGATAATGTCCCCCTGTATCACAAAGATAAATTCCTTCAGGCTGTAGTTCTATGGAACTTTCTTCAGATACAGCATAGTGAACAATTGAACCATGATAATCATAAGAAGAAATTGGATGAAAACTTGGTCCCATATAATCCTTCTGTTCAAGTCTGAATGAAACTAGTTTTTCAGCAGCAGACAATTCAGTAATAGTTATTTTTCCGATGTTGTTATTTAGCCAGCATAAAAACTTCACCCAGGCAATACCATCTTTTACCATTACATTTCTTAGTCCGGCTATTTCCACCTCATTTTTTATGGCTTTAAGCCTTGTGATAAAGCTCAGTTCTTCATGAATAATAACATGAGATTGAAGAGCATTCATTAGAGCCTGATTGGTTTTGCCAGGGTCAATTGATAAAATAGCAGATTCAGATAGGCTACCAAGGTCTTTTATTATCTCTGAATATGCCCGAATTTTTATTCCATCTTCCTCAATATTCTGTTTTAGCGGTTCTGTAAGTTTCCTGTCATCCATATATAGAACGGCAGTATCTTGACTAAGCAGCACAAAACTTACAAAGAGAGGATTGAAAGTAACATCCGTGCCGCGTAAATTCATCACCCAGGCAATTTCATCCAGAGTGCAAACTAAATAATGAGTAGCGCCAGTTTTCTTTAACAGTTCTCTGACATCAGTAAGTTTATTCGTTCTTGAACGGCCTGAGAAAGCTACAGGATGATCCATAACGAGATTATCTGGAAGAGCAGGTCTGTTAATCCATACCTTTTTTATCAAATCAATCAGAGTGACAAGTTCAATATTCTTCTCGGATAACCGGGATTTCATGTCGCGGACAGCAGCTACTGAAACCATATTTCCGTTTACAGCAACTCTGGATGCTTTAGGAAGCTTTTCTTTTAACCAATCGATGTGTTCAGCAGTATGGGGAATACTCAGTTTAACCAATTCCATTTCTGATCCAGACAGCTGGTCTTCGGCTTGCTGGAAATACCTTGAATCTGTCCACAATCCTGCAAAGTCTTTGGTAATGATTACTGTACCTGCTGTTCCAGTAAATTCAGAGATCCAATTTCGTTCAGCCCAATGATCAGGAACGTATTCCCCCATATGAGGATCGGTAGAGGGAATAATGTATGCGTTAAGCTCATGTTGAACCAATTGCTTCCGTATTACGGAGATTTTTTCGTTCACTGTCATGGCATTCTCTTTAGTTTTTGCAAATTATGGAATAAAAATACAAGGAACCTGCGATAATAATCATTTTCTTTGGAGAAAAGATAGAGACTTATGCTTAAGAAGGTTCCGCACACTTATGTGATAATTTTTTCGATTATCGTAATTTCTGCAGTTTTGACCTGGATTATTCCAGGAGGCGAATTTGAACGGGAAACAGTTAATGTTAATGGAGCTGAGCGAGAAATCATTGTCAACAATTCTTTTCATTATGTAGATAGTTCGCCACAAACCTGGCAGATATTTTCAGCACTATTTAATGGATTTGTGAATACTGCTAATATCATTGCTTTCATTCTTCTTATTGGAGGTGCATTTTGGATCATGAACTTCAGCAAAGCGATAGATGTTGGAATATATTCATTTCTGAAGATGACAGGTCAATTTGAAAAGCAAAAACTCATTAAATTCTTGGGAGTAAACAATATCATTATTACGATGATTATGCTTTTATTCTCTGTATTTGGAGCTGTTTTTGGGATGAGCGAGGAGACGATTGCTTTCATCATTATTTTCGTACCATTATCAATATCAATGGGATATGATAGTATTGTTGGGGTTTCTATGGTGTTTGTGGCTGCTGGATTAGGATTTGCCGGAGCAATTTTAAATCCCTTTACTATAGGTATCGCTCAGGGATTATCAAATATTCCTTTGTTCTCAGGGATTGAATACAGACTAGTATGCTGGATAGTCATTAATCTTGCTGGAATTTCTTTTGTCTTAAGGTATGCAAGAAAGATTAAGAAGGATCCTAAAAAGTCACCGGTATATGAAGTTGATCAATATTGGAGAGATCAGCAGCAGACTGATATAGATTCTATTCAAATGAAACCTCGATCATCCAGTTGGGTGCTTTACATTCTGCTTTCAGCGATTTTGGTTTACACAGCTTATAGTAATCCACTGACAGAAATGATGGTTGGTGTGAAATCCTATACTTTTCCGGCTTTACCTGTTATGGCTGGTCTATTTGCAATAGGCGGGGTATTTGCCTTACGTAAATCTGTGCATTTTTTTGTATTACATCTACTTGGCTTCACTATGCTATACCTGATTGTTGGAGTTATGGGATATGGCTGGTACGTTATGGAGATTGCCAGCTTGTTTTTTGCAATGGGACTATTTTCAGGAATTGCGATGGGGTACTCACCTAATAAGATCACGAAGCTATTTATTGAAGGTACAAAGGATATTATGTCAGCAGCAATGGTTGTTGGTCTTGCAGGTGGTATCATTGTCATCCTGAATGATGGAAAGATTATCGATACCATTTTATATGGGGTATCACAGGCGATGTCAGATGCTGGGCGACTAGCATCTGTTGGACTGATGTATATTTTTCAGACTTTTTTGAATGTGTTGATCCCCTCCGGATCTGGCAAAGCAGCACTAACTATGCCCATAATGTCGCAGTTTTCTGATTTGATTGGTTTGTCAAGACAAGCAACAGTTATGGCTTTTCAATTCGGCGATGGCTTTACTAATATGATTACTCCTACCTCAGGTGTCTTAATTGGAGTTTTAGGAGTGGCAAAGATCCCTTATGATAAATGGGTGAAATGGGTAAGCCCACTGATGATTATTCTGATAATTATTGGATTTCTACTTCTAATACCAACGGTTACAATGAAGCTAAATGGGTTTTAGGGTAGTCTATTTAGTTACGACTACCGGGAATGCTGTTGTTGTTTTTTTGTAGTGGAAGAGTATTTGGTAGGTTCCTATTGGCGAGCCTGACAGATCAATTGGGTTTTGCTGTGGTTTGAGAGTTTGAATTATTCTTCCATCACTTGCTATTACAACGATTGATATTAATTCTTCAGGATTTTCAGGGTCAAAATATACTAGTCCATTTGTAGGATTTGGAAAAACATTTACCACTTGTTTCTGAGGCATATTTAGTTGTTGAATACGAGTAAGATTACCTTTAAAAACCTGATCTATAAATTTAAATCCAAGAGGAACTCTAAATGGTAACCTGTTTGTGTGATCTCCATTGTATTCAATATACTGATGTCGGATTCCGAAAAGATTAAGAGTGTCAGAAAGAGCCCGGTTATGCAGATACAGATGATATTCATCCTGGGCACCACAGTCGAAATAGATCGACAGGTCTGTGGCTGGCATATGCCATCTTACCATTTCAACAATATTATGCGGATTCCATCTTTTTGTTACGCTATCTATTAATTCACCCTGTTCATCAAGTGGAAAGTCAACAAGATTATCTGATGCAGGATTTGGGGAAAATGCACCCGCCATAGTAAAAATGAGATTGGTGATTCCTTTTCCTGCTTCATGTCGCCACTGATAGGGAGGATCTCCATTTTCAGCTTTAACATCCGGAATTAGCATTTCCAGCATTTCAATGTGCAGAGGACCAGAATGAGCAGCAACAGCTGTAAAGAGTCCGGGATGTTTTAGTACTTGTTTGAATGCTCCGTAAGCACCCATTGAGTGCCCCATTATGGCACGAAAATCTCTGTTTTCTTTTGTGTGGTACAAGCTGTCAATGAGCGGTACAATGTCTTCAGAAATAAGATCTTCATAGTTGCCGTATAAAGATGAGTTAGTATAAAAACTTCCATTAAATGGGGCAGCCTGACCATCAGGCATGACCAGGATAAAATGATCAATAGTTCCGCCTAACCATAAAGCGTCGATGATAGGAAACATGAAACTATACACTTCATAACCTGAACTTGCGCCATGGAGTGTTAGGATAACAGGATATTCTTTTGTGGAATTTGCAGGATTATAACCCGGAGGAAGATAAACTCTTACTGTTGTCTCTTTTTGTAAAGCATTGCTATAAAAACTAAGGTCTTCAACCTTCCCTAACTGGAATTGGGCAATTCCGACTAAAGAGAATGCAGCAATGATTACTGAAAGCAGCAAGCGTTTATTCGTCATTTGTTTTTCGTCATTCGGCATTCGGGGCAGACTCATTGGTCTGCCACTACAATTCCTAATTTCTATTTTTTAGGCCCTGCATTTACAGTCCATGTAATAAATATGCTAAGCTAATTCCCAGATAGTTTCCCAGTGCATATCCGATAATCCCAACTGTGAGTCCTGGAATTAGAACTTCCTTATTTTTCAGTGCTCCGGCTACTACCGGAACAAACGGTGGTGAGAAAGCCAGGGCTGCGGAGGTAATTATTACTGTATCAGTATCCACTTTGAAAATCATTGAAAGCAGAATGTGCAGAATCAGACTTCCCCAAACAGCCAGAGCCACATATAAGAATAAATCTATAGAGATATTAACCAGATTATTTAAG
>JAGLDP010000032.1 GCA_023145515.1 Bacteroidales bacterium | reverse complement strand
TCGGGAGGTAATCCATGAGCAATCATTGCTCCCTCTATTATTAAAGTACCAGAGCCACACATAGGATCTACAAGATTTCCTTTTCCATTCCAGCCTGCGATCAACAACAAACCAGCGGCCAAAACTTCATTCAAAGGAGCCTGATGTAAACCGATTCTATAACCTCTTTTGAACAAAGGATCACCTGAACTGTCAAGAAAAACCTGAATGGCATCTTCTGTAATGTGGAGTGACACCCTGATATCAGGATCGTCGAGATCCACGCGTGGGCGACGATTGGTTTTATCTCGAATTAAATCAACAATAGCATCTTTGGTTCTCTGGGCAATAAACTTGCTATGAGTAAAATACTTAGAATGAAGCACAACCTCAATGGCTAAAGTCATTGATGAATCAATTAACTCTGTCCAATCAAAACTCTTTATGCCAGCATAAAGCTCGTCATCATTCTTAGCTTTAAAATTAAAAACCGGAAACAGAACCTTAATAGCAGTTCTCAGAAAATAGTTTGCACGGTATAAATCACGCTGATCAGCATTGATTTTTACAGCTCGATTAAGAATTTCAATATCCTTAAATCCTAATTGTCGGCATTCCTGAGCCAAAACATCTTCAAGACCCTGAAAAGTTTTAATAATTAACGGATTCATATTTGATTTCATGATTTTTTATTTTCAATTCTTAGCCACTCTTCAACAGCACTAATTGCGCTATTCTTTCTTTCTGCTCCTTGTCCTGATATCCTTTTAAACGGACAATTAATATCCTTAATATGATCCTCATATGCACGGTTCAATTCTTCACGTATATCAGGATTTTCTCTAAGCGGATCAGCAATCCAAGGAAGATCAGGACTACAGAGTAAATAATGTCCCTCTGAAAAATCCCGATAGAGTTTATCAAACCATTCTGGCACATTTCGGAATTTCTTCTCAAACCATACTTTAGTGATAATCAGTCCGGTATCAAAAAATACAAGAGGGTCATTCAAATGAGAAATGATTTCTTGAATCTGGCGACGTGCAATCTCTTCAACATCCTTTATATGATAATCTCCACTCAGACTCTCAACATACTGTCGGGCATATTCAGGAACCCAAGTCGCACTATAATACTCTGCCAGTTCTTGAGCAAGCTTTGTCTTGCCTGTTGATTCGCTACCAGTAATAAAAACAATCATATTCGTTGATCATTTAATAGGTTTTTCCATGTTCGATACCCAACAAGCGCCATAATAGTATAAATAACAAAAAGGAAAGTGGTAGGATACAATCCTTTGTAAATATACAACACAATAGAAACTATATCCAAAAACACCCATATAAGCCAGTGTTCAATATATTTTCTGGTCAGCATCCAGGTTGCAACAACTCCGCCAGATGTTGTTAATGCATCCCAAAAGGGAACATCAGAATCAGTGTATAGAACTAATATCCAATAAAAAACACCAGACAGAATAATGAAAGTAATGGATGCCATAAAACCAGGAATGCGGCCAATATGAGAGATTTTCAAATTACCCATATCGCTACCAAGTTTGGATTTACTACTCCATACTATCCAACCATAGAAACTAATAAACACATAATAAATCTGCAAACCCATATCTGCATATAGTTTGCTCTGGAAATAGATCAGAATATAGAATAAAGCTGAAAGTACTCCAAATGGCCAAAGCCATATCCTTTGCTTTATTGAGAAATACAGATATATCAGGCTGATTATAGCACCAGCAATTTCAATCCAATTTGAAAGTAACCAAGATTCCAACATACCTAGAATGAAAGAGAGACAAAAGTAAGCAAATCCGGCTGATCACAACTGAAAATTTGCTATTTTCGTATAGTACAGTTTTTTCAATCAATCATCCAAAAATAATGCACAAGAATTGCTAGCTCAAGAGAAAGGATTACAATGAGAAGACCAATTGATTTTGAAGATTTATTTAACCGAGTATCAGACAATCGTGAATTTGCCAATAAGATGCTTACTGTGTTTTTTGAAACATGGACAGAACGATTTGATTTACTTGAAAGTTTAATAAATGAGGAAAAATATGATGAATTTGCTGATGCAGTACATCAATTGAAAGGAATTCTAGGTAACCTGGCAATTGTGGTGGGCTTTGATTTGCTTAAATTATTACATGAGGAAGCAAGGTTGAAAAATCCAAAAAATATAATCAAACTATTGGCAAAATTAAAAAAAGAGCTCATGAATGCTCAATCTTTCTATGCTAAGAATTTAGACCTTTTCAAATAGCTAATGCAAAAAGAGCAAAAAATCAATAGTACTGAAAATATTGAGATTCAATTATTATTTGAAGGAATCTTTCTGAAGTATGGTTATGACTTCCGGGATTATGGCAAAGCTCATGCAAAAAGAAGAATTTTGCATCGCCTGGGATTATCAGATCTGAAAACAATTTCTGATTTACAGTCCAAAGTTCTGCATGATGAGTCATTTTTTCAGCTTTTTCTGCAGGATTTATCAATTAACACTACTGAAATGTTTAGAGATCCGGATTTCTTTAAAGAAATCCGTGAAGGAGTAATTCCGATATTAAAAACCTATCCATTCTTCAAGGCCTGGCATGCTGGTTGTTCTACAGGAGAGGAAGTATATAGTTTAGCAATTCTTCTTTATGAGGAGGAATTACTCAGTAGAGCGCAGTTATATGCTACAGATTTTAATCATATAGCTCTCGCAAAAGCTAAAGATGCAATTTACCCAATTGGAAACTTGAAAGAGTACACCAGAAACTATATCAAAGCTGGAGGAAAATCAAGTTTTGCCAATTATTATAATGCCAGATATGATTCAGCAATCATAGATAAAAGTCTAAAAAAGAATATTGTTTTTTCAGATCACAACCTGGTAACAGATAGCGTATTTGGCGAAATGCATATGGTAATGTGCAGAAATACTTTGATCTATTTTAGTAAGGAATTACAGGATCGAGTCATCAAACTATTCTATGACAGTCTAATTCCAGGAGGCTTTCTTTGCTTGGGATCTAAAGAAAGTCTTACCTTTTCAGTTCATCGTGAATTATTTGAACCCTTTAACCAAAAGCTCAAAATATTTCGAAAAAAGTACTAGTCCTGCTTCACAATATGAAATTGAATAGTTTGAAATATGGGGCAGTTGTTATAGGTACATCAGCAGGTGGTTTAGATGCATTAAGCGAAGTTCTGCCTAATTTGAGAAAGGAATTTCCAATCCCCATTATTGTAGTCTTGCATATCAGTCCTAGCTCAGACTCCTACCTGACAGAATATCTGAATAATATGTGTGAACTTCTTGTCAAAGAAGCAACAGAGAAAGAAGTATTAGAGCCAGGAGTAGTATATTTTGCCCCACCTGATTATCATTTACTAATTGAAGAAGACGGAAGCCTGTCACTGTCAAATTGCGAGAAAATAAATTATTCTCGCCCCTCTATTGATGTATTATTTGAAACTGCCTCATGGTCGTTTGGCGAAAAGCTTATTGGGATAGTTATGACAGGAGCAAATTGGGATGGATCGGCCGGATTAAAAACGATTAAAGAGAATGGCGGATTTGCAATATGCGAAAACCCTCAAACAGCTGCTGTTCCAAGAATGCCAGAATCTGCAATAGACCTTGCCAAACCAGACCTTGTGCTTGAATTAAATGAGATCGGACCATATTTAAACAGGCTTATCTAAGAATCAGTAATTATAATTACTCCCATTCAATGGTTGCAGGAGGCTTAGAGCTGATGTCATATACCACCCTATTAATGCCCTTAACCTTATTAATTATTTCATTAGATATTTTTCCGAGAAACTCATAAGGTAAATGAGACCAATCAGCAGTCATGCCATCGGTTGATCCAACGGATCTCAGCGCAACAACGTTCTCATATGTACGCTCATCACCCATAACTCCAACCGACTGGATTGGTAAGAGAATAGCTGCAGATTGCCATACTTTATCATACAATTCATATTCCTTCAGGCCATTAATAAAAATATCATCAACTTCTTGAAGCATAAATACTTTCTCTGCAGTAATATCGCCAAGAATTCGAATACCGAGGCCTGGTCCGGGAAATGGATGTCTGTTCAGAATTCGACCAGGAATATCAAGTGCTCTACCAACACGTCTTACCTCATCTTTAAACAATAGTTTTAATGGTTCAACCAGCTTCAAGTTCATATCGTCTGGTAGTCCTCCTACATTATGATGAGACTTAATAGTGGCCGATGGTCCATTAACTGAAACTGATTCAATAACATCAGGATATATGGTTCCCTGAGCTAACCATTTTATACTATCCAGCTTATCAGATTCTCTATCAAAGACCTCAATAAAAGTATGACCGATAGCTTTTCTTTTTAGTTCTGGTTCAGAAATCCCTTTAAGCTGATTTAAGAATTCATCACCTGCTCTAACTCCGATAACATTTAATCCCAGCCCATCATAAGAATCCATAACAGATTCAAACTCATTTTTCCTTAGCAATCCGTTATCAATAAATATACAAGTCAGGTTCTTACCAATTGCACGATGTAATAATACTCCGGCTACAGAACTATCAACCCCTCCTGATAAACCCAGCACAACATTGTCATCGCCAAGTTCCTTTTTAAGTGCTTCAATTGTAGTTTCAACAAATGAATCTGGCGTCCAATTCTGTTGAGCTCCACAAATGTCGACAACAAAATTCTTAAGAACATCAATACCCTCAACAGTATGGTAAACTTCAGGATGAAATTGAATTCCATAGGTTTTTTCGCCATCAATTCTAAACCCACCAACCTTCACATCTTCAGTACTTGCCGTAATGCAATAATTATCCGGAATATTTGCAATTGTATCACCATGAGACATCCAAACCTGGGTATCAATACTGATCCCCTTAAAAAGATCATCTTGCTGATCTACATATTTTAGATTAGCTCTACCGTATTCTCTGGTTTTAGAGGGAAGAACCTCACCTCCTGCCACTTGGGCAAGAAATTGGGCACCATAACATATTCCAAGTAACGGAATTTTCCTTCTTATTTCTGACAAGTCAGGAACCGGGGAGTTCTCATCCCGCACAGAAAAAGGACTTCCAGACAAAACTACTCCTTTAAAATGAGCACCAAGCTTAGGGATTTTATTAAAAGGATGAATCTCACAGTATACGTTTAATTCACGGATCTTTCTAGCAATCAGCTGAGTATATTGAGATCCGAAATCAAGAATTAGAATGCTTTCTTCCATATTGAGTAAGTATGTTCAGAGAGTGAAATTAGTACTTTTAGTCGTATTGCCTATCAGGAATTATCAACATCTATGCACAAACCGTCTTCAGCAGCTACGGTGTTAGGAAAGATATCCTGTGCTTCTCTGAGTAAAGGCAAGCTATCCCTGTATCTTGCAGAAAAATGTCCGATTAATAACTTGCGAACGCCAGCCAGATCAGCAACCCTTGCAGCCTCAGCAGCAGTTGAATGTCCGGTTTCCTTAGCTCTTCTTTTCATTTCATCAAGATATGTTGCTTCATGATATAAAAGATCAACCCCCTTGATCATTGGGATAATCAACTCAGAGTATCGTGTATCAGAAATAAATGCATAAGAACGCGGTTTAGCAGCAGGAGTAGTATATTTCTCACTTTCCAAACATGTACCATCCGGCCTGATAACATCATGCCCGGCTTTTAAGCTGATAATCTCTTTCACTCCCAGACCCATTTCAGTCACAAGGTCTCTTGATATCTTCCTCAACTTATCTTTTTCTCTGAAAACATAACCCACTGTTGGAATTTTATGTTTCAAAGGAATACTAGTGACACTCAGATTATTTGTCTCAAGTATTAGTTCTGGCTGTTTAAAATTAACCTTAGTGAATATAATCTCATAATTGAGTTTTTCACCCATAGTTTCATATAAGCCCATGATAATATCCTGAAGTTTGTCAGGACCATAAACATGTAGAGGATTTTTTCTTCCCATCAGATTAAAGCTGGATAGAATTCCTGGTAATCCAAAGAAATGATCTCCATGTAAATGGGTAATGAAAATATGGTGAATGCGTCCGAAACGGATTTTGAATCGTCTGAGTTGAATCTGAGTACCTTCACCACAGTCTATTAAAAAAAACCGCTCATGTGCATTAAGCACATGAGCGGTTGTAAATCTATCAGGTTTTGGCAAGGCCGAACTGCTCCCTAGTATGGTCAGGGAAAAGCTCATTATGCCTCCTTCTTGTCTTCTTTAGTATCAGCTTCAGCCTCTTTTGACTCTTTAACCTTTTTTACTTTTTTTGGTTCTTTTGTCTTCTTAGGTTCTTCAGCTTTTACATCTTCTTTAGCTTCAGTTTTAGCTTCCTCTTTAGTAGCTTTTGCTTTAGCTTTCTTTGGTTTTGCCTCTGCTTTAGCTTTAGTCTTAGGCTCTGCTTTAGTCTCTGCTTTAGTCTCTGCTTTAGTCTCTACTTCTTTAGTTGCAGTTTTCTTTGGCTCGGCAGCTTTAGCTTTAGCTTCTTTATCAGCTTCCATTTTAGCTAATTTTTTTTCTGCTGCACCTTTTTCTTCAGCCTCCATCATAGACTTAAGCTTAGCCAAGTCAGATATGTCACCCAAAGTTGTGGATTCCATACTCTGCTTCATCTTCATCATTCCTTTAGAAGAGGATGTTGATTTTGATTTTTTCTCAACTATCTTATCTCCACGTTTTTCATCTTCGAATACACGTGAGTGTGAAAGAATTATGCGCTTTGCAGATTTGTTGAATTCAATTACTTTAAATTGTAATTTCTCATCAACTTTAGCTTGTGATCCGTCTTCTTTAACCAAGTGGCGAGGAGTAGCAAATCCTTCAACTCCGTAAGGTAAAGTAATAACAGCACCACGATCAAAGATATTTATAATAGTACCTTCATGAACAGCACCAACAGTAAACAAGGTCTCAAATACATCCCAAGGATTCTCTTCAAGTTGTTTGTGTCCGAGGCTTAATCTGCGATTATCCTGATCAATTTCAAGAACAACAACCTCAATTTCATCTCCAATAGAGCAGAACTCAGCAGGGTGCTTAATTTTCTTTGTCCAGGAAAGATCTGAAATATGGATCAAACCGTCAACACCTTCTTCAATTTCAACAAAGACACCAAAGCCGGTGAAATTGCGAATTTTTGACATGTGTTTAGAATTCAATGTATACTTCTCAGTAATCTTCGCCCAAGGATCTTCACGCATTTGCTTAATACCCAATGACATTTTGCGATCTTCGCGATCAAGTGTCAATATCTGAGCTTCAACCTCATCGCCTACTTTCAGGAATTCCTGAGCAGAACGAAGGTGTTGTGACCAAGACATCTCGGAAACGTGAATTAGTCCTTCGACACCAGGAGCAATTTCTACAAATGCGCCATAGTCAGCCATTACAACAACCTTACCTTTAACAGAATCTCCCACTTTCATGTTTGCATCGAGTGAGCCCCAAGGATGAGGAGTAAGTTGCTTCAGTCCTAAAGCAATACGTTTTTTGTTATCGTCGAAATCGAGAATAACAACATTAATTTTTTCATCTAGCGTAACAATCTCTTCTGGATGATTCACACGACCCCAAGAAAGGTCAGTAATATGGATTAATCCATCAACACCACCAAGGTCGATAAATACACCGTAGGAAGTAATATTTTTAACAGTTCCTTCAAGAACCTGTCCTTTTTCAAGTTTGGAGATAATCTCCTGTTTTTGAATCTCAAGCTCAGCCTCAATCAGAGCTTTATGTGATACAACTACGTTTTTGAATTCCTGATTAATCTTAACCACTTTGAATTCCATAGTTTTACCAACATACATATCATAATCACGAATAGGCTTAACATCAATCTGTGAACCTGGCAAGAAAGCTTCAATACCAAATACATCTACAATCATACCACCCTTTGTACGACACTTAATGTAACCTTTAATGATCTCACTAGTATCAAATGATGTATTAACGCGATCCCATGAACGTAATGCACGAGCTTTTTTGTGAGACAAAATCAATTGACCGAAACGATCTTCGAGAGTCTCAACAAAAACTTCAACTGTATCGCCAACCTTCAGATCAGGATTGTAACGGAATTCATTTAAACCAACAACTCCTTCTGATTTGTAGCCAATATTAACGATAACCTCTCTTTTGTTCATGAAAACTACGCTACCATCGATAACTTCGTTTTCTCCAACAGCAGAAAGAGTTTCATCAAATACAGCCTCAAGCTTAGCCCGCTCATCAGCAGTATAATCATCATGATCACTGGTATAGTTATCCCAATCAAATTCTTCTTCAAGGTCAACTACTTTCTCAGTGCTTTCTTCTGGTGCTACCTCAGCTTTTGGTTCTTCGGTTACTTCAGCTTTTGGTTCTTCTGTTGGCTCAGCTTTTGGTTCTTCTGTGACCACAGTTTTTGGTTCAGTAGGCTCTTCAGCTTTTGGTTCTTCCTGAACCTCTTCTTTTTCTGGCGTAATGGCAGTCTCTTCTTTTACTTCTTCAACTACCTGATCCTGAGTCGACTCCTCTATCTCTGGGACAACTTCCTGATCTTTTTTAATTTCCTGTTCTGACATCTGTTAACGATCAATTAATTAATGGATTAGACTTTATTTTGATAAACACGGGCGCAAAGATAACGTTTATTTCCGAAAATCAAGCCGTAATGAATTCATTTATACCTCTTAGGGCCTCTTTGAGTTCTGAAGTATGTCTGGCAAAATTAATTCTCACAAAATTAGCCCCATCAATCGAAAAATGAATTCCTGGTACAAGTGCAACACTCTGCTCCTCATATAGTTTAAGACAAAAGTCCATCCCGTTCATATCCACATCAGGCAGCTTGGTCCAAATAAAATAGCCTGATTTAACATCACTAAACTGAAAACCCATATCTTTCAGACCACTGGAAATTAGCTTGTATGATTCTCCAAGTTGATACCGCAGTCTTTGAATATAACCGGCACCAAACTCATGTTTTAGCAAGTAGTTAGCAATTGCCTTTTGAAGTAATGACGAAGCACACAATCCGGTGAAATCATGAATCAGTTTTATCTCTTTCATAATGTGTGGCTCGCAAATCAAATATCCAATTCTCCAACCTGTAATCGAAAGAGTTTTTGAAAAACTATTGACATAAAACAGTCGGTGAGTCATATTCTTCAGTGGATTATAAGGCGGCTCGGTATCAAAAAAGAGTTTATTA
>JAGLDP010000031.1 GCA_023145515.1 Bacteroidales bacterium | reverse complement strand
GGGAATACCACATAGAAATTCTCTTTTTCAGCCATCGTGAGCAGCCTATTGATCTCTGACTCTGTCCATATCCTGCTATAAGGATTGCCTGGGGAATTTACAAAGAAAAGCTTGACATTATGTTGGGAGATCATTTCTGATAAGGAATCCCATGGAATGGAATCATCGCTATTGAAAGAGGCTCTAATTAACTCATTTCCGTATATTTTCGGAAGATGCGAATAGCTCTCATAAACAGGATCAAAAGCAAGGCTATTCCAATTATTACCAAATTTATTTATTAGGTATAGATAGGTCAGCGAAATGGCCTCAGTAGCCCCCTGCAAAATAAGAATCTGTTTATCTGCAATTTTCTGTTGAGACTGATACATCAAGCTAATTGCATTAACTAGCTCAGGATCACCATCACCATGTGGGTACTGATGACAATTTTCAGGAATTACAGTCTTTAATTCATTAAGCAACTCTGGAGGAGGAGGAAAACCAGGCAATCCTTGAGCAAGATTTATTCCGCCATGCATTTTAACCAAACCACTCATGTGCGAAATGAGAGAACCTGCTATTTGTGTATTCATTTTTGTTGAATTCATTTCTCAACAAAAATACCACTTTAACTTAAAAGGTCAGACTCAAAGCAAATCTAACCAGATTGTTAAGATAAAATTAACTTTAGGTACTGATAATTTGAATTACTTTGTATTCAGAAAAATCTCAAACTATGCTGAAACGTCTATCCCTCGTTATTCTATCACTTTGTTTGTCTTCACTTCTATCTGCTCAGAATATTGATAGCGAAAGCTATGGAAAACCTATTATTAAAATCTTTGCAAATTACCATCACGGAATTTTGGATGAAAGCAGCAAAACTACTGCCTTTGAAATACAGCGTGCCTATCTTGGCTACAAGCATAATTTCAATCCATACTGGAAAGCTACTGTTAAGCTTGATATCGGGAGTCCTGACGATTTTTCATTGAATTCATCAGTCAAAAGGGGTGCATATTTCAAGTCTGCAAATATTGAATATAATAAAGATCGTATAAGGTTTGGGATTGGGTTAGTTGACATGTATCACATTGGGTTTATTGAGAATATTTGGGGACACAGATATATCATAAGGGAGTATCAAGACTTACATAAATACGGGTCAAAAGCAGATATTGGCATCTTTGGTGTATACCGTTTGTCGAAGAGCATTTCTATTGATGCATTTATTGTGAATGGAGAAGGTTACAAAAACATCCAGCGCGATGACACTTATAAATATGGTGGTGCAATCACCATCAAGGCAGGTAAGAAAGTAACAGCTAGAATTCATTATGATATTACTCCGAAAGAAAACGTTCAGCAGTCTTTTGTTTATTATGTAGGTTACCAGGTTAAGAATAATATAACTGTAGGATTTGAAGGAGTTTACCAGATTAATAGCAAGTCACAAAAAGATGCTGATTTGTATGGCTATTCATTCTTTGGGATGTACCATCTGAATGACACATGGGAGTTATTTGCCCGAATCGATCAGACAAATTCAAACTGGATTGAAAACGATGCTGATCCATGGAATCTTTCAAAGGATGGAAGAATTCTTATAGGGGGAATTCAATATCACCCAACTTCTTTTCTAAAATTTGCATTAAACTATCAGGATTGGGCTATAGATATGGATAACTCTCACAAATCATATATCTATGTAAACATGGAAGTTGCATTCTAGGATTTGTTGGATTTTGACAATCAGGTCAATAACAGATCCTTTCGTTTGCCATGATTTTTGACAAGCTCTTTATCCCATCCAGGAGCCAGGTAGACAAAAACGTAGCTCATATAGATAATCATAGCTGTTGGCATTTGTCCATATAGTCCATTTCCATAACTGGCTACCATAATTCCAAAAATTCCGGCAGTTAGAGCGTTAATGATTTGTTTTAACTCCGGGTCTTTTAGCTTCCAGGTAATCCAACTACAATGAATCAGTATCCAGAATAGGATAAACAAGTGTAAACTAAGTCCGATAATTCCCATTTCCGCCCAGATTCGAACGTACCAGCTATCTGTAGGAGTTTGTGCCAGAAATGTATTTGGACTGAATCGCATACCCCAGTTGCCTGCAGAGCCGATTCCTCCTCCTAAAGGCTTATTAGACATATAAACCTTAAGCTTTCGTTGATTTTCCAACCTTACTTGATAGGATCTGTCTAATGAAGGTTGAACAGCCGTTCGAATGCGATAAATCTGATAAGAGTTATTACCAATGTAGGTAAATCTCAAAACTCCATATACAGCAACAGCAGCGAGAACACCCAAAACGAATACCTTAAAATTCTTACTAAGAAAAAAGAAAAGCATTATACCTGGAGCCGGAACAAAAAGGGCCCCTCTGGTTCCAGAGTAGAGCATTCCTAACAGAGTTATAAATGCAATGGCTCCAAAAATGATCTTTTTAACTAATGACCCTGGTCCTAGTGCTATAATACCAGCTACCAAAGACGCATGCCCCATTGCTGCACCAAACTGACCGGCATCTGAATAGAAGGAAAATGCTCGCAATCTTCCTTGTATTCTATGTGTTAACTCTCCCCCACCATCCAACCATGCATTTTCCCATGGATCCGGACCAATCATTATTTGTTGCATTCCTTTTAGAGCAGCCAGGGTAGAAATGATTAACCAAATCCAGATGAATAGTTTTAAATCTTTTACATTTCTAATCAGCAAGAAACCTAAAGGGATCATCAGTATTTGATAAAATGCAACCCCACGCATGGCATAAAACCAAGCCTGAGCGCTAGTTGCCTGAGGGTTCGCCAACTCCAATATAGTAAAGCCCATCCAAACAGCAGAAAGGGCTGTAACATCATGTTTTGCCTTTGACCATTCAATTTTCCTGCCCACTCCCAATATCAGGGCTAAAACAGAAAGCAGCAGCATTCCATCTACTACCAATCCTAATGGCACACCCTTAACATATCGTGTCAGGCCAATAGCAAAGAATGAAAACGCAAACGATAAAATAAGTCCCCAACGAGGCTCCAAAAATATCCTTATAACAACAAACACTATCGCTGGCAGAAGAATCAAAACAGCTCCTATCTTAATTCCTGCTACAGAAATGGCATAAGAAAAGGTTACAGCCACAAAAACTACTACCAATATATAGAATGGCTTCTTAATCTTTTCAGCACCAGTATCTGGAAATAAGCTAAACATTTTCAGCTACGGATTTGTTTATAAAAACCTTTGAGTTCTTTCAAGCCTGATGGGTATATCTTACTTACTTTTATTCCTAGTTCCTTTTTCAAATACCAATTACCAACAAGCACTCCAACTAACACATTAACAATTGTAACGGTAGCAACAGCTTCGAGAGACTTAAAGTAATAAATTGCTATAATGTCTCCAATAATATTTGCAGATGCCATAAAAAACACCTTAATCATATTCAGATTTGGTTTATTGATAGCATCCAGACTTATTCCACTAAAGCGATCAAGTGGTAGTAAGAGAGCATAAATTAGAAAAATCTTGAAAATAGCTGAAGAACTAGCATATTCAGGTCCGCCTAAAAGAATAACCAAAGGGTTAGCTACCAAGTAGAGAAAAGCTACCATAGGAATAAATAGCAATGAAACAATTCCGGTATATTGATAAAAAACAGATCTTACTTCTGTAAGATTTCCTTCTCTGCTAGCCTTTGACATTCTCGGAAAAGCAACAGCCACAAAACTCCTCATTGGTATCTCAACAATTTCAATCAGTTTCAAAGGGATACTATAAAAAGCAACCTGAGGTTCAGCAAGCATTATACCAATTATAAATGTATCAGAGCTTTTCAGTAGGTTACTGCCTATCAGAGTGCCAAGACTAAATTTACCGAAGTTCAACTGAGTTTTTAAGGATTTTCGAGTTGTGTGAGGAAGACTTCTAAATCCAGACCATTTTCGACTTATGGCGAATAGTGATGCTAATAAGTGAGCTGCGATATGTACCCATACAATGTAAACGATAGACAATTGCAACCAAAAGAAGTTGAGCACCAGAAACACGAAGAAGAAAAACATATTCACAAAGCGCAAACTCAGAATAGATCCGAATTTCCTATCAGCCTGCAAAATTGAAAGCCCAGTATTTAGAGGAAGGATAACTACTGCTAAAAGAGGGTACCACTTAAAGAATAAGCCAAAGCCCTTATTGTCAATAGGGTCTTGAAATATCATGTATATCGGTAATAATAATAATACGATAATAAGTGTGACTGCAATTGACATCACCCAGCTGGCTCCTATAATTTGTTGACGTTCATTATGGTTTGAAGAACCTGCCAAAAAACGAACCAAAGGAGTACTGGTGATTCCTTTTCTGATCATCTCAACTAAGGCCATTCCTGATAAATATATAACCCACTCACCAAAAATATCAGTAGGATATGACCTGGCTAATAAAAAGATGTTTGCAAAGCCAAGAAATGCAAAAACCAGATTTCCGACTAAAGACAATGAATTATCGGATTTCAGTAATCCTGCTATTTTATTGTTTATACCCATTCAAAGCTTTAGCAATATTAACATTAAAGTTGATCAGCTTCTTAACAAATATTCGAACAAAGCTCCTATTCTTAGGAATTTCTCCAATAATCCCTGTAAGGTTATCAACCTGAACACCGTTAAGAAGAGAGTAGATTGTTTGCTTTGCATTATTTCTATAAACGTCCAACACCTCATCATCAGCTTTGTTCCAAGTTCGTGTAGCTCTACAAACTAATAGAGATAGGTCAGCATCAGATGCAAAGGCAGGTGGGTAATCGGATCTTAAAAGCGCTGGCAATTCAACAAATATATACTGATAACCCTTGGTTATAAAAGTATAATTACGTAAGAGTTCATTGACATTATTAATACTGATAAAATTATCAGGAATCTCATATTCAAAATCCCATGATGGGTTCTCTTCATTGCGGCTTCTAAATTGCTCTTCAAACTCATCCTTTGGGCTATTCTCAAAAGGTTTAACATATAGTACACGGTGACCCACTGCACGGAACTTATCAACTAACTTACTTGCTATAAATGTCTTACCCTCATAAGGTCTGGTGCTTAAGAATAAAACCATATACGGTTTATCAATTGCCGGGCGCTGAATTTCAGCTAGCTTGATCTTTTGGGATATCATATCAATCAGCCTGGCAGTAATCTGAGGATAGTCAATATCTTTTTGTGGTCTGGTGGAAATTTTCGGAAAAGCTCCAATCAATTTATTCTTTGTTAATTCCTCAGCTCTTTCAGGAAATTTAATAGAAGTATCTATAAACTCCAACAGAATAATAACACCAGTTGTAAGAAACAATCCAGCCATAAATGCGGCTATTATGATGAACATTCGTTTTGATGAGTTAGGCTTGATCGGAAAATACGGCTCATCAAGAGTACGGATATTGCTCTGCTCATTATTCTTCTGTTTCATAAGGCTCAGATCCAAACTATGAGTCTGGTTAAGATATATTTGCTCAGCCAGGTCGATCTCTCTTTCTATTTTGGTTATGGTTGAACCCAGAGGTGCATAAAGATCATACTTCAACTTATATTCGAGCTTTTGATCACTTTTTACATCGTACTTAGCTTTACTCTCTTCAACAGCAATTAACTTTTCCATCCATTTGCCCAGTACTCCCTGCATTTCAATACCTTCAGTTGTACGTTTTGATTTGAACGCAGCCAGAAGGAACTTATCCATATCACGTTGCACCTGCTCTTTATCTCTTATATATCCATCAATAACATCGAGATCTGGTTCCACGCCAATTCTTGCTATACTGATGAGTGCGGTTAGCCTTGACAATTCGTCACGGAGATCCACCAATTCTTCTCTTTCTGTTAGATTCTTAGTGAAAATATCCATTTCAGATTCAAGAGAATATAGGGCTGCCTTGGCTGCCGATAAATTTGCATATTCATCATACCAATCTCTTTCAAGAACTTCATTTTGCTCAGCAACAAATTTTGTCTGTTCGTTATAATTAATGATACTGTGTTTCACCCTATACTCCTCATTATAGACCTCCAGACTATCCAGACGTCTTTTAGCAATATCCCTTTGCTCCCGAAAATAGTCGCTTACCAAAGTAGCCTGAGTCCCTTTTATTGATTGATGTTCTCTTTTCGAAACCTCAGTAATTATCTTCAAAGTTTGCTGGCAGACTCCCTGATCATGGCTCTCAAACGTTAAGCGCAATAGATCAGAGTTCTGCATTCTGTTTGCTTTGATTTTTGATATCTTAGATACGCTATAAACCGGGTTTGATGATTGCAGGGTTGAATAGATATAATTGCTTTCGTCTTTGTTCTTGTACTTTATCAAATTGGCAACACTCCGTTCATACGCCTGAACTTTAGAAAGAGCTTCATTATAAATATCATCAAAATTTCGAGAGATTGAATCCATTTGCTGTACAGGATTATTCTCAAGCTTTATGAACTTTTCATCGGATACCGGCACTGTTTCCTCAAATATCTCAATAGTATCAAGGAATTCAAGCGTATCAAGAGTAGTATAGTTTATCTCAATTAAAGTATCAACAGGAAATTCAGTACGCACCAAGGTATCAACATAATATTCCTCATCAATTCTCCCAACAAATATAGATTGCCCGCCTTGCAAGGGAAAAGCATCAGCATTATTCAGCGCCAGCAGCTGCTCCAAACTTAATCCAAACCGTTTTGCAATATGAATAGGATAGTCACCAGCTTTTACTTTATAATACTTTGGTTGTAAACGAATCTTACGAATCCTCTCTGTCGTCATTTTACTTTTCATCACAGTCTTTGTCTCCCATCTTGTGTGAGGAATAGTTTGAACATGCTCCCGCTTAACAATCCTATCAGTCGCTCTCACTCTAGCAGGAGCAGAATTAGAAGTAGCTGCAGGAGGACTAATGATATCAGGCTTAGATCTTTTCTTATTAG
>JAGLDP010000030.1 GCA_023145515.1 Bacteroidales bacterium | reverse complement strand
CAAAAGAAAAATCTGACTGCTCATATTCATCCGGGGCGATATTCAGTGTTTAGAGGTATGAGTAATGACAGTCTTGTTAATCTTCTCAGGTCAGGACAGCAAACAGAATTGTTGCTAACTTTTAAATCAAGCAGAAGTTTTGAGAGTTTGTCTCAAGTGATTTCCAGACAATTAGAATGTGATTCTACTAGTTTGTCTACTAATCTTAACGACCTAAAGCTTATTGATTCTCTTGGCTTTTCTCAAGAAACATGGATGGGGATGTTCCTTCCTAATTCCTATCGCTTTTATTGGAATACAGATGCCAGGGGCTTTATCCTTAGGATGAAGCGTGAATATTTGACCTTTTGGAATTCAGACCGGGAAAAAAGATTGGTGGAGCTTGGATTGAATAAAAATGAATTGATGACTCTGGCATCTATTATTCAGGATGAAACTGCCAGAGTGAAAGATATGCCAAAGATCGCTGGTGTATATATGAATAGACTTAATCGAGGCATGAAGCTTCAGTCTTGCCCTACCGTTATTTTCGCTTGGGGAGAACCAAGACTAAGAAGACTGCTAAACAAACACTTGAAAATTAGCTCTCCTTATAATACTTATAGACATAAAGGGCTTCCTCCCGGACCTATACGAATTTCATCTATGCAGGCTATAGAGGCTTGTATTAATTATGAACATCATGACTTTCTGTATTTCTCAGCTAAGGAGGATTTTTCTGGAGGAACTGTTTTTGCCAAATCTTATGCTCAACACCTTAGAAATGCCAGAAAGTATCAAAAAGCTCTCAATAAGAGGAATATTAAATAAATGAAAGCTTTTAAAGCATACGATATAAGAGGTATTTATAATCTTGACTGGGATAGAGAGGATGCTTATGAAATCGGCTATTTCCTTCCAAGATTACTTAAGACAAATGAGATACTCGTAGGTCGGGATATCAGGTTATCCTCTGATGAAATCTTTAACTCTCTCAGTCGGGGAATTATGGATGCCGGAGCAAATACCCATGATCTTGGACTATGTACCACTCCTATGGTTTACTGGGCAACAGCTAAACTTGGATTCAAGGGCTCTGTTCAGATAACGGCTTCTCATAATCCGAAAGAGTATAATGGCTTGAAAGTATCCGGACCAGGAGCAATGCCTATTGGTTATGCAGCGGGTTTGAATAAGATAAAAGGCTGGATGGAGACTGAAGAGCCAGAACCTGTATCCCATAAAGGTGAGTTGAAGAGATTGGATGTCAGGGCTGATTATCTTAGTTTTTTGAAATCTTTTCGTCCTGATTTGAGTAGTCTTAAGCTGGTTGTAGATGCTTCTAATGGTATGGCAGGTATGTTTTTGGAAGAGATTTTTGGCTCTAATGTTGACTATATGAATCTTGAACCTGATGGGGATTTTCCAGGACATGATCCTAATCCTCTTGAGCTTGAAAATGTGCAGCAATTATCATCAAAGGTTAGTAAGGGTGATTATGATTTTGGAATTATTTTCGATGGAGATGCCGATCGGGTTATGTTCGTTGATGAAAAGGGGGAGTTTATTTCGCCTGACCTAATTATAGCTGTGCTGGGAGATTATTTCTTAGGTAAAGGTGAACATCATCGGGTTTTGCAGGATATCCGAACCTCACGATCGGTGGCGGAATATTTACAGCCTCTGGGTGCTGAAATGTTTACCTGGAAGGTTGGGAGAGCTTTTGCAACTCCTGAATTGAGGCGGATCAATGGAATATTCGGAGGGGAATTAGCCGGACATTATTATTTCCGTGATTTTTCCTACTCTGACTCCGGGATTCTAGCATCTTTGATTGTTTGTGATGTCTTGGCTCGTAAGAAAGCTGAGGGCTTGTCGGTTTCAGATTTTATTAAGCAGATTAGTAACTATCATAGTTCAGGAGAACTGAATTTTGTAATTCAAGATAAGAAAGCTGCAATTGAGGAAGTAATCAGGCACTTTCAAAAACGCCAAAAGCCACTATCGGTGATGGACTTCGATGGATACAGGCTGGATTATAAGGACTATTGGATAAATATACGGCCCTCAAATACCGAGCCCTACCTAAGGTTTATTGCTGAAGCAAAGTCGAAAGATCAGCTAGCTGAGATTGTTGGGGAGGTTAAGGGGATTCTCGGACGTTACTAGTCATTCGTCATTCGTCTTTCGTCTTTCGTCATTCGTTATTCGGGAAGAGCTCAGTTTTCAGTTTTCAGAGCTCAGAAAGATCCAGGATAGAACATAGTTCTGCAATCTCCATTCTGCAATCTCCATTCTGCATTCTGCAATCTCAAACAATCCTCACTTCTGGCTCTAGTTTTATTTCGAATTTTTGCTGAACAGTATTTTGAATGTATGCTGCAAGTTCAAATAACTGTTCTCCTGTGGCATTTCCATAATTGACCAATACCAGTGCCTGTTTTGGGTAGATTCCGGCATCGTTTCTACGGTGTCCTTTTAATCCACATTGCTCAATTAACCAAGCGGCAGCGAGTTTCATGTGATCTGGCTTATCACAAGGATATACCGGCAAATCCGGATAAATGGATAGCAGTTCATTTGCCTGTGGGTCAGAAATTATCGGGTTCTTGAAAAAGCTGCCGGCATTTCCGGTTTCTTTTGGGTCGGGTAGTTTTGATGTTCTCAAACTTTTGATAGCTTGCCTTACTTCTTTAATGCCCGGATTCAGCATATCTTTCAATTGTTTCTTCAAGCCCTGGTATCTCTGGTTAGTTCTGCCATCGAGATATAATTTGAACCTGACTTTCCACACCAGCCAATCAGATTGTTCTTTTTGTTTGAAAATGCTATCCCTGTATCCGAATTTGCATTTATCTGCCTGTACCCAGAAACTTGTATTGTTATTCAGATCGCCTACAAGCACCTCGGTAATAAAATCCTTGGCTTCAGCACCATAGGCTCCAATGTTTTGAACCGGAGCGGCTCCAACAGAACCCGGAATCAGGGATAGGTTCTCTAAGCCGGCAAACCCTTGATTGACTGTCCAATCAACCAGGTAGTCCCAGTTCTCAGCTGCTCCTGCTTCTATTATAACATAGTCATTCTCATTGTTGATCACCTTTATTCCCAAAGGCAGGGGGTGGATAATCAATCCCGGATAATCTGATTTAAAAAGTAGGTTCGACCCTTCGCCGATGATAAGATGATGTGACCATAAAGCCTCATGACTGGTTTTGAAATCAAATAATTCATTAAGCTTATTCGTTTCAAGAAAATATCGTGAGTAAGCCTGAACGCCTAATGTGTGACGGCCTTTCAGAGCTTCATTTTCTGTAAGTCTGATCATACTCAGGCAAAGATATTGTTTATTTCTTACCTTCGCCAATATGAGTTTAAAGCGTGTAATATCAACTGTAACTAATGACCTTGTGGGTGATCAGCGGATTCATAAAGCTGCTATGAGCTTGTTGAAAGCCGGCTGGAGTCCTGAGCTGGTGGGCAGACGCTTTAAGAGCTCAGAACCAGTTAGTCGTGAATACAAAACCAGGCGTTTTAGACTGTTGTTTAATAAGGGTCCGCTTTTCTATGCGTGTTATAATATCAGACTCTTTTGTTATTTGTTAGTGGTCAGAGCAGACCTTTTTCTGGCCAATGATCTGGATACGCTTCCTGCTGTTTGGATGGCTTCAAAGCTCAGAAAAATACCTTATGTTTTTGATAGTCATGAGTATTTTACCGAAGTCCCCGAGCTGGTAAATCGCAGAGCTGTTCAGAAGATATGGAAAAGCATAGAACGGCGTATTTTGCCCGGAACAAAATATATGCTTACCGTGAATGAGGAGATTGCACATTTGTTTGAAAAAGAATATGATATCAAGGTGAGGGTTTTATTGAATGTGCCAAATGTTTCACGAGGAGAGGCTGTTCAAGAATTCCAAGGACAGATTCCTGGTTCATTTGAAGGAAAAACTCTGATATTGTATCAGGGAGCAATAAATAAAGGACGAGGACTGGAGAATATGATTGATGCAATGCCTAAACTTTCTGCTTACGCATTATTAGTGATTGGAGGTGGCGATATTCTGGATATTCTTCGGAAGCAAGTTGCCGACTTGAACCTTAAGGAAACAGTGCATTTTACAGGGCGTTTGCCTATGGAAGAACTGTTATGGTATACTCAACAAGCTGATATTGGAATTTCTCTTGAGCAGGACTTGGGTCTCAATTATCGTCTGGCACTTCCAAATAAGCTATTTGATTATATGCATGCCGGCTTGCCTGTGCTGGTCTCTGATTTGCCTGTAATGTCTCAACTTGTAAATGAAGTTGGTTTTGGTATGATCAGTAATAAATTTGATCCTGATTATCTGGCAGAAAAAATTGGCGCCATGACAGCAGATCAAGAAAGGTATAAAGGCTGGTGTGATGCTGCTCTGAAATGGTCAGCAAAATATACCTGGGAGTCGCAGGAATTAGTACTTACGGGTATTTGCGAGGAGGCTCTGAACAACAGACTTTAGCCAGAGGATAATTTGTATATTCGCATCGAAGATTTAAGTTTTTTTGCTTATGGCAGGATCAGAATTAGAAAAATATTTTGGTGAATTTCGTAAGAAGATTATTGGACATGATCTTGAGTACACTTCACCCTATGGCAGGCAGCGAATGATATACGGAGATTGGATTGCTGGCGGGCGACTGTATAAACCAATCGAGTATCAGTTAACTGAGGTGGTTGGTCCGTGGGTGGCTAATACTCACACTGAAGCAAGTGAAACGGGTACATTGATGACTAAGGCATATCAGTATTCTCTTCAACTGATTAAGCAGCATGTTAATGCCGGACCAGAAGATGTTATTATTACAGCAGGGTCGGGGATGACTGCTGTAGTGAATAAACTTCAAAGAATTTTGGGTCTTAGAACCTGCGGTAAATTGTCTGGTTCAGATTGTTTGAGTACCATTGAGAAACCAGTTGTTTTTGTTACTCATATGGAGCATCATTCTAACCAGACAAGTTGGTATGAGTCAAATGTTGATGTTGTTGTGCTTGAACCGAATTCAGAGCTTTTGGTAGATACTGCAGCTCTGGTAAGCAAGCTGGAAGAATATAAAGACAGAGAGTTAAAAATAGGTGCCTTTACCTCATGCTCAAATGTTACCGGAGTAAGTACTCCGTATTATGAGTTAGCCAGAATTATGCATGAACATGGAGGGATTTGTTTTATCGATTTTGCAGCTTCTGCTCCTTATATGAACATTGATATGCATCCTGCTGATCCTAAGGAAAAGCTGGATGGGATATATTTTTCTCCTCACAAATTTTTGGGTGGACCAGGATCATCGGGAGTGTTGATTTTTGATGCATCCTTGTACAATAGTAAGACGCCTGATAATCCTGGAGGTGGAACTGTTGATTGGACAAATCCTTGGGGAGAGTATAAATATATTGATGATATTGAATTACGAGAGGATGGAGGTACTCCCGGATTTATGCAGGCTATGCGTACTGCTATGTCAATTGAGGTGAAGAATCAGATGAGTACGGCTAAAATGATGGCTCGTGAGGAGGAGTTAATTGAAATTGCCTTCAGAGAACTTGATTCTATTCCCTATTTGAGAATTCTTGCAAATAATGAGAGGAAGCGATTGGGGGTTATTTCGTTTTATATCGAGGGAATTCATTTTAACCTAATTGTTAAGATTCTGAGTGATAGGTTTGGTATACAAGTGCGTGGTGGATGCGCTTGTGCAGGTACTTATGGCCATTATTTACTAAATGTCAGCTATGATGACTCAAAAGATATAACCGATTTGATTAATCATGGAGATTTATCAAGAAAGCCTGGCTGGGTGAGATTATCCTTACATCCTGTTCTGACTGATAGTGATTTACTCTTTATTACTGACGCTATAAGGCAAATTCAGAAAAATCATGCAGAGTGGCGCAATGATTACATCTATAACAGCAATATTAACGAATTCAAGCATAAAGATGAACCGCAAGATAAGACCGATAATATTCGGGAATGGTTTAAGATCAACTAGAACCCCATAACCTTATCAAAATCAAAGTAATTGCGACCAGGTTCAACCATTGTCAGACTTGATTTTTCGCAGCGCAGGGTTCGGCCCGGAAATTTCCTTATCATGCCGTAGTCATGAGTAGCCATTATAACTGCACGCCCATTCTTACTGATGCTCAAAAGCAATTGCATAAGATCTTCCGAAGTCTCAGGATCAAGGTTTCCAGTGGGTTCATCTGCCAGGATGATATCAGGGTCATTGAGTAAGGCCCGTGCAATAACTACTCTTTGTTGTTCTCCACCAGATAATTGATGGGGCATTTTGTCGTCCTTGTACTTTAATCCAACTCTGTCGAGAACATCATTGATCCGATTTTTCATTAATCGTTTATCTTTCCAGCCGGTAGCACCAAGTACGAACATTAGATTATCGTAAACTGAACGATCAGAAAGTAATTGAAAATCCTGAAATACCATTCCTATCTTTCTTCGTAGAAATGGAGTTTCAGATTTTTTAATATTTTTCAGCGAATAGCCGGCAATCCATCCATCGCCTTCATTAAGTGGAAGCTCAGCATATAAAGTTTTCAACAAGCTGGTTTTTCCACTTCCAACCTTTCCAATCAGGTAAACAAATTCACCCGGATACACCTTTAAGTCAACATTAGAGAGTATCATGCTAAGTTTTTGATAAATTCCTGCTTTATCAAGTATTATAATAGGTTCCGTCATAAATATCTTTTCAACTTCAAGTTGTTAATTTAATCATCCAAACACCACAAGGAGCACTCCTGTATGGTCTTATATTTGCTAATGTAAAAATAAATTGGCAAAATTTCAGTTATAGCCTTGGAAGTAATTCAATCGTTTATGATGACGAACAAAACAGTTGTAATTTTTTTAGGAATTCTTAGTCTGCTTTTTGCACCTCTGACAGCCCAGCAGACGGCCTTTTACTTTGATTCAGATGAGGATTTAAAGGAAGGAGTAGAGCTTTTTTATAAAGAGAAGTATGGTGCCGCTCAAGATAGGTTTGTGAGGTATCTTGATAGAACCACAGGCAATGAAGCTACTGCTCGTGCTGATGCACAATATTTTGAAGCAATTTGTGCTCTTCGTCTTGGTCATAATAACGCAGAGAGCAAAATTGAAACATTTCTTGATGATTTTCCTGAAAGTGCTAAGGCTAACGAGGGAGCATTTGAAATGGGGAACCATCTGTTTCAAGGCAAAAAGTATCGCAGGGCTTTACGCTGGTTTCAGAAAATGAATACCCGAAAACTTAGTGCCCTTGAAAGAAATGAATATTCTTTCAAATCAGGATACTGCTATTTTGATCAGAAAGACTATCAAAAAGCATTGGGCTTTTTTCAAGAAAACCTGAATGATGATAGTCCGTATGCAATTGATTCAAAGTATTATTATGGGTATATCCAATACTTAAATGGGAATTATGAAACTGCCCTTTCTCACTTTCTTGCTTTGAGAGATGAGCGTGCCTACAAGGGAATTGTTCCCTTTTATATTTCTCAGATATACTATTTACAGGAAAAATATGATGAAGTAGTCGATTTTGCTCCTGCTTTACTCAAGCAAGCTGATAAGGATCAGCGAACAGAGATTGCTCGGATTATTGGTGATGCATATTTCAGGTTAAAGAATTATTCTGATGCGATACCCTACCTTGAACAATATCGTAGGGGGGTACGACGGATGAATAGAGAAGAACATTACCAGTTAGGTTTTGCGTATTATATGAACAAGCAGTTAAAGGAGGCAGTTAGCGAGCTGGAGCAGGTGAAAGACGGAGATGACTCACTGTCGCAGAATTCAAATCACTTGCTTGGAGGTATTCTTATTG
>JAGLDP010000003.1 GCA_023145515.1 Bacteroidales bacterium | reverse complement strand
CTGTTTCCCCCTGCTCTTACGCTTAGGCTTTGATGTTATTGAGTGCATGGTTATCACTTTAGAGCATTTCTTGATAACCTTATCCATATCAGGGAGAAGACGCCGGGCTACTTCCTTCTCAGTATAAATGTCAATGGGCAAAATTTTGTTGAAATCATCCTGATATGAACTTTCAATTTTTTTATGCCCTTCGTGCTTAATCTCATAAGCATTGAAATATATATTATAATGAGAAGTCAGGTTATGGTAATTCCTGGTTAACATGGTGTTTTTCTTAGTGCTGCAGCTTGATACAAATAATATCATTAGCAATACCAGAAGACCTGCCGACAATTGAGAGACTTGTTTTTTCAAAATTGTATTCTTGTTCAAAATAGTATAACTCTTTTTCTGCAAAATTATTTTATTCCTTCAAATAATAGTACATTAGTTTCCTGTAGTTCGTTAATTATTTAATCCGCCTGTCTGAAGCATGAAGATATTTATAGTAGAAGATGACAAGTTTTATAACAAACTAATTGAGCATCATCTCAAATTAAATCCTGACTTTGAAATTCAGACATTTTTCAATGGCCAGGATCTTATTGACAAATTAAGTGATAATCCTGATATTATTTCACTCGACTATTCTCTTCCTGATATGACAGGCCATGATGTTTTGGCCAAGGTACGCAATTATGACCCTAATATTGAAGTTGTTGTCATTTCAGGTCAAGATAATATTAGTACTGCTGTACAACTCTTAAAAGAAGGCGCCTACGACTATATCACTAAGGATGAGAATATAAAAGAACGCTTATTAAATACCATTCATAAAATACGGGAAAGCAAGAGCTTAAAGACAGAAGTAAGCCAGCTGAAACTCCAGATAAAAGAAAAATATGACTTTTCTTCAGCGATTATTGGAGAAAGTAAGGCCATAAAAAAAGTTTTCGCTTTTATTGAAAAGGCAATACGGGTTCAGAATATGACTGTATCTGTACAAGGTGATACCGGAACAGGTAAAGAGCTTGTTGCTAAAACCGTGCACTTCAATTCTATTCGAAAAGATAAAGCCTTTGTGGCAGTGAATATGGGCGCTATTCCACGAGAACTGGTGGAAAGCGAGTTATTTGGACATGAGAAAGGAGCTTTTACTGGGGCTTATGCCAGAAATATTGGAAAATTTGAAGAAGCAAATGGAGGAACTATCTTCTTTGATGAAGTTGCAGAACTAGACATTGACCTTCAGGTGAAACTCTTGAGAGCCATTCAGGAACGAGAAATAATTAGAGTTGGAGGGAATAAAACTATTAGAATAGATACCCGCATAATTACAGCTACTAACAAAGACCTGCAGGAAGAAGTCAGGAAAGGTACTTTCCGTGAAGATTTGTACTACAGACTCCTTGGATTACCAATAGTTCTTCCTCCACTGTCTGAACGAGAAAATGATGTTATCCTTCTGGCTAACTTTTTCCTAAAAGAATTCTGTAAGGAAAACAAACTTCCAAAAATGGATTTTAGTCCGGAATCCAGAAATAAACTTCTAGCTTACCAATATCCGGGAAACGTTCGTGAACTAAAAGCCATTGTTGAACTAAGTGCTGTCATGTCTGGTGAAAGTACTATCCATGAGGAACACATCATGTTCACTCCAACAAATACCGGACTTGACCTATTTTCACAAGATATGACCCTCAAAGACTTTGAAGCAAAGATTCTCCGGCACTATCTGGATAAAAATAATAACAATGTAGTACTGGTGGCAAAGAAGTTAGATATTGGTAAATCCAAGATCTACAATATGATCAAAAACGGAGATATCTAAACCGACTCTACCGATAATACCTCAGGCACTTCCTTTTTCAAAGTCGCTTCTACGCCAGCCTTCAGTGTCATTGTACTCATTGGACATGAACCGCAAGCACCCAGCAGCCTGACCTTAACCACGTAATCATCTGTAATTTCCACTAAACTCAAATCACCACCATCGGCCTGAAGATATGGGCGAACCTGCTCCAAAACAGATTCAATTTTTGCTCTTATTTCCTGGTCTGTCATAATCTTATTACTTTTTCTCTTTTACAATATGTTATTTCGTTGTAATCTGTACTATCTCTGTGGGAGCCTGGTTCTTATTTCGCTTTTCTACCTCTTCAACTACTGACTGTGCAAGCTCACCAAAAGCTATTCCTGTTACAGAATCAGTATTAAGTGCAACTGGTGTTCCTTCGTCGCCACCCTCCCTTATGCTTTGAACCAGTGGAATCTGACCCAGCAATGGTAAACCATTTTTTTCAGCCAATTGCTTGCATCCATCTTTTCCGAAAATGTAATACTTATTCTCTGGCAATTCTGCTGGCGTAAACCAGGCCATATTCTCAATCAGGCCAAGAACCGGAACATTAATCTGCTTGCCTGCAAACATACTGATCCCCTTAATAGCATCAGCTAAAGCAACAGCTTGAGGAGTAGATACAATCACTGCACCGGTAACAGAAATGGTCTGCACCATAGTCAAATGTATATCACCAGTTCCAGGAGGTAAATCGATGAGCAGATAATCAAGAGCACCCCAATCACCATCATTGATCAATTGCTTTAATGCACTCGTAGCCATAGGTCCTCTCCATACCAAAGCATCACCCTGATCAACAAAGAACCCAATCGAAAGAAGCTTTATCCCGTATTTCTCAACTGGGATAATCCTGTCTTTCCCATCAATGTTCTTCAAAACCGGACGTTCATCTTCAACTGCAAACATTTTAGGTACTGAAGGTCCGTAAACGTCGGCATCAATCAATCCAACTTTATAACCTTTTGCAACTAAAGCAACAGCCAGATTTGCTGCAACAGTAGATTTACCAACGCCACCCTTGCCAGAAGCAACAGCAATAATATTTTTAACTTCAGAAAGAGGTCCCTTCTGAATAATAGGAGTATTTCCTTTAACCTCAATATTTCCCTTTATCTCCACGTCATCGCCCAATTGAGCTATGATCGCATTGACACTAGCTTTTTTTATAGAGTTAACAAAGGGGTCGTTAGACTTTTTGACATCCAGACTAAAACTAACTTTTTTCCCTTCAACGGTCAGATCCTGAACCATTCCCAGATCAATAATATCTTTTTCATACTCAGGGTGTATAACCTGTTTAAGGGCTTTGAGTACATCTTCTTTTGTAAACGACATGGCTCTGCTTATTTTTATTTAATATAAATTAAGCTGCAAAAGTAAGAAAAATGACATAGGTAAGAGTAATTTTCAATCAGATAGTTTCATCGGATCCCAGAAATGAGCTTCAAAGTTGACTATCCTGTCATTATCAACCTGAATGCCCTCACTTTCGAGCAATTGCTGCATAACATCTGATCCACCAAAATGATGCTTACCAGTGAGCAAGCCAATACGATTAACTACCCTGTGTGCCGGAAGAAATTCTCCATCTGAAAAAGATTGATTCACAGCCCATCCAACCATGCGTGCCGCCTGAGGTGAACCTATAGCTCTGGCTATTGCTCCATAAGTGCTTACACGGCCCGGAGGAATCAATCTGACCACCTCATACACCCGTTCAAAAAATCTAGTATCAGAGCCAGACTTGTGCATTAAAGTATTCTGCTTTTGTGAATATATGTCCTTCAGGAATCTGAAAACGTATATAGCTTATGGGCTTGCCCTGAGCAAGAAAACTTTCTTCGTAGTAAGTCTTCACCATGAGCAATTCATCATCAGGGTGCGTTGTATACAGATCTGTAGTAGCAATTTCAGGAAGAATACTATTGTGCTTGAGGATGAAAAGAAGATACTCATGCAACATCCTGCTGTCTGTTTTAAGGTGAATATACCCACCAGGCTTGATAATATTCTGATAAGCTCTAAGTAAATTAGTGTGCATCAGCCTGTTGTTTGCCTTTTTTGGTTGCGGATCAGGAAAAGTAATCCAGATCTCATCTACTTCACCAGGCATAAAAATGCGCTCAATAAATTCTATTCTGCTCCTTACAAAACCTACATTTTTTAGTCCCTGCCTGAGAGCATAAGTAGCACCCTTCCACATGCGGGCACCTTTAACATCCATGCCAAGGAAATTCTGATCACTAAACTTCTCAGCTAATCCAACCGTGTATTCACCTCTTCCACATCCCAACTCCAAAGTTAAAGGGTATCTATTCTTGAAGAACTTCTCTCTCCAGAAACCTTTCATCATGTAATCTTCCCTCATGATAGCCTGACCATCAGGCTCAAATACATGTGAGAATTCACTCATCTCAGCGAATCGCTTTAACTTACTTGGTCGTGCCACTCTTATTCTCCTGCCTTAATAGAAATTCCAATGTCGGTAATGAATAGTAAAGGATCCTCTCGCATACCCTGCTCAATCTCAAAACGATATAGCCCTTTATAAGGAAAACGAACTCTGTTTTTGTAGGGGATCACAAAGCTGTATTGACCTCCAATTCCACGACCCAACCACTTCCCCGACTTATCAGCGAGTCTGCACTCAATCGTATCCTGAATTTGGGCTCCTGTAGGTGCAAGGGTGTTGATGAATAAAAAGAGATTTGAGTACGCATAGCGACCGTCATTCCGTATGAATATATCAATGTAATAATCACCGATAGTGTCATCCACCATCACTTCAAAAGAAACAAAGTCTTCTGAAACCCAACCCTCAACAGGCAATGTAACTACACTCTCAAAATAGTATCCCCGATGACAAGAAACAGTCATCATGCTAATCAAAACAAGACCAATAGCTATCCGAACTTTTATCATTTCGTTGGTTTGCGTCTTCCTTTCCGGTGCGACCAATGTTGATTATCGCGCTTCTTCTTCTTTTTATCATCAAATCGAGTCAGACTCTCTTGTCCCACAGCATTCATATATCCTATTGGCGCAACCTCTTCCATTTCCTTAAGAAGCAAACGCTCAACAACCTGTCCGCGCTTATTTAGCTGAATAATATCTTTCACACGCTCTACAGGCACTGACATCAGGTTCGTTGCATGATTAGAATCGAATGAATACCACATGACTCGCTTAAAGATATCTGTTTTCTGGTGATACGCTTTCCCTTCTTCCGTTTCGAGGACAATGTCGGGTGAAGGAAATTCACGACGGGCATCAAGGTAAACCTCCACTTCATAGTTGAGGCAACACTTCAATTTTCCACATTGACCAGCAAGCTTCTGAGGATTTAACGAAAGCTCCTGTTGGCGCGCCACTGTTGTAGTTACAGAAACAAAATTTGAAACAAATGTTGAGCAACACAACTCACGACCACAAGACCCAATGCCGCCAATCCTTCCGGCCTCCTGCCTGGCTCCAATCTGTCGCATCTCAACACGAATCCTGAATTCATCCGCAAGAAATTTAATCAGCTCCCTGAAATCAACCCGCTCATCTGCAATATAGTAGAAAATCGCCTTCGTTTTGTCGCCCTGATACTCCACATCCCCAATCTTCATATTAAGATTTAGATCCATGGCTATTTGTCGAGAGCGAATCATAGTTCTTTGCTCAAGATCTATCGCCTCTTTCCATTTATCTATATCGGTCTGCTTCGTTTTACGGTATATCTTTCTGAACTCAGTATCCTTATAAGATATTCCATTTTTGACCATCTGGTTAATCGTCAGAGGACCAGTTAATGAAACCATCCCAATATCATGCCCTGGTGATGCTTCTACAGCAACCATCTCTCCTGCTTTCAGATTCAGGGCATTAACATTGCGGTAATACCCTTTACGAGTATTTTTAAAACGGACCTCTACCAGATCGCTTTCAGTAATAGCATGGGGGATATCTGACAACCAGTTAGTTGCATTTAGCTTGCAACAGCTACCATGGTTTGAATTCGCATTTTGACCTTTATCTTCATCTAGTCGAGGGCACCCCCGGTACAATCCGGGATCAATAGTAATTGTCATGGGTGTTATATATTGATTCCCTAAAGCCATACAGCCAGGGAAGTATTTAATTTATCAGTCAGTAAAGATAAGGATTCCAAATTAAAAGCGTAGCATATAGAAATACCCTTAAGATGCGCTGATTTTAAGAGCCTTATACACTTCTGCACTCAAATCAAGAAATAAAATCCTGGGATTAGCATTCATTTCAATTTGCTGAATTGCTTGTGACAAACATGAAAATAATGCTTCAATATTTCCAGCATGAATAAAAGTGTGAAACTTACTAGAGAATTCCTTTTCTGTTGGGGTCATTCGAGTCACCGATTCCAAATTCTGGTTCAGCAAATAGTTTTCTCTTATCAAATGCAATCCATACTGAAGAAAAGCTTTTTGTCTTTCACGACCAATACTGGCAATAGTAGGTAACCAGCTTAGAATATCATTCACTCTGTAACGAAAACACATTCGCATCCACGTGATAAATTGCTCTTGATAAAACTGGATCTGCTCATTAGTATTTAGCAAATTTACAGCCTGCAAATAATTACCCTCAGCCAGAGGAATAATTTCAGGGAGTTTCTCTATCTGTGCAGGGTAACGCTTTGAAAGCCCATCCATAAGATCTTCATCCGTCAGCTTAGGAACTGTTATTAACTGGGTTCTCGAGAGAATCGTGGGTAGAATTTTTTCTGTCCGTTCCGCAAGCAATAAGAAAACTGTCTTGTCGGGTGGCTCCTCAATCACCTTAAGCAACTTATTAGCTGTTGTGGGGTTCATTTTCTCAGCCAACCAAATAATCACCACTTTATATTCCGATTCAAAAGCCTTCAGACTCAGCTTTCTCATCAATTCATCTGCCTCCTTCTTGAAAATACCACCTTGCTTATTCTCAATATCCAGAAAATTCATCCAGCCCTGCAAACTAGGATAGGGCAATTCACTAATATATTCACGCCATTCCTTAATATATTTATCACTAATCGGATCAGCAGACACGCTTTTTGAGGTGGCCACCGGAAATACGTAGTGAATATCCGGATGAATTAATTTAGATGCCTTTTGACAAGAAGGACAAACACCACAAGAATCTTCTGATTTCTCTCCTGTACAATTCAAAAACTGGGCAAATGCCATCGCAATAGCAAACTTCCCATTTCCCTCAGGGCCATGCATCAACAAAGCATGACTAACCCTGGAGTCAAGTGAGGATCTCAGCAATCGATCCTTAATGTCGGTATGTCCTGATATCTGTTTAAATAACATTGTTTGAAGTGTCAAAAATATTCATAGCAAAGTTCATATAAAAATCCTGACTCATTATTTATCTTTGTCGAAATTATTAATTCTAATTATTCTTTGATCATGAAAAATATAACCAGCTATAATTTCCACCAAAAGAAAGCCATAATCCGGGTAGATTTCAATGTACCCCTCAATGCTCAATATGAGATTACTGACGATACAAGAATCCGTGCAACCATACCAAGCATAAAAAAAATACTGGCCGATGGAGGATCAGTTATCCTGATGTCTCATCTTGGTCGCCCAAAAAACGGACCAGAAGAAAAGTTTAGTCTTGTTCACCTGATTCCGGATCTGGAAGCTAAATTGAATCTGAAAGTGAAATTCGCCCCAGATTGTATAGGTGAAGAAGCTGCTCTCATTGCTAAAAATCTACAGCCGGGCGAAGTACTCTTGCTCGAAAACTTGCGTTTTTATAAAGAAGAAACCAACGGTGATGAAGCTTTTGCAAAAAAACTGGCTAACCTTGCCGATGTTTATGTTAATGATGCTTTTGGCACAGCGCACAGAGCACATGCATCAACAACGATCATTGCCAACTATTTTAATGAGAATAAACTCTTTGGATTTGTAATCGAAAACGAACTTAAGAGTATCGATAGCGTAATTTCTGCTTCCAGTAAGCCATTTACTGCCATTCTTGGAGGAGCTAAAGTTTCATCCAAAATTACCATTATTGAAAACCTTCTGGGGAAAGTAGATAACCTAATCATTGGAGGTGGTATGACATATACTTTTATTAAGGCTATGGGAGGCCAGATTGGTAATTCACTGGTAGAAGAAGATTATCTCGAAACTGCGAAATCAGTAATAAAAAAGGCTAAAGAAGCCGGAGTAAAACTGATGTTGCCAGTAGATAGTCTTAATGGTGACGCTTTCGATAATGAGGCCAATCGTTCGGTAAGTGATATTGATGCGATTCCTGAAGGATGGATGGGAATGGATATTGACGAGAAATCTATTAAGGCATTCTCAGAAACAATCCTTAACTCAAAAACTATTCTGTGGAATGGTCCTATGGGCGTATTCGAAATGGAAAACTTCCAGAAGGGAACCAAAGAAATAGCAACTGCTATTACAAAAGCAACTGCTAATGGAGCATTCTCTCTGGTTGGTGGCGGCGACTCTGTAGCTGCTATCAATAAGTTCAATATGGCAAAGCAGGTATCTTATGTTTCAACAGGAGGCGGAGCACTGCTTGAGTATATTGAAGGGAAAGAGTTACCCGGAATCAAAGCAATCAGAGGATAGCAGCCACAGACTCAAGTGTCTGCCCTTGATTGATATTTTTATTGAAGGAGGAGATTACATCCCCTTATATCACTTGCTTCCAGTCGTCCCAACACCTGAAAGGAACCATCTTCATTGAGTTTCCCCAGGTCTTCTGTTTGGATGAAGGAGCATGAATACTTATTGGCCAGATCTATGATGTTAATTCCTCCTGCTTTCCCCGAACCAAAATATGCCAATGGGTCATAGGGATCTCTTATTCTAATCTTCATCCAGGGTGGTGTCAAGAACCTTCCGTGAGCCTGAGAATAAGCTTGCGATAGTAATTCTGTCATTCCATATTCAGAATGAACCTCCCGCAGGTTAAAGGCATTGCACAGAATTGTATGCAACTTGTCTTTTGAAATTTCAGGCCGCTTACCTTTCATCCCCCCTGTTTCCATTACTATGACACCACTAAGATCCATCGGGTGCAATTCGGCCAAATCAAGAAGAGCATAGCTTACCCCAAGAAGAATAGTAGGAATACTACTTTTTGTATTTGCAACTAGTACTGAAGACAACTCTTTGAGATTATTCAGGTAAAATCCACTTTGAGAAAACCCACTCATTTTGATTAAATCATCCATCATAAAAATCAGAGAGGAGCCTTGTCTTTCAAGGTAAGATGGCAATAATGCCAAAAAACAATAGTCGCCGGGAGATCCGTAAAAAAACTCAAACCCTCTGGTGAAGCTTCTGCGGTATAGCTCGATGTCAGCTACCAGATGGCGACTTGCAGACATGCCTGTTGTACCACTGGAATGAAAGACAATCTCTGCATCTTTCTCATCGTTAATAACCTGCTGGGTTTTAAAAAACGAAATAGGAAGAAACGGAATCTGATTAAAATGCTTTACTCCTTTGATATTTACACCTAATAGATCAACATACTCACGGTAAATTGCTGTATGCTTGTATTGAAACCGAAAAGTTTCAATACAAGCATTTTCAAATTCATTGGAGTTGCTAATACTAAGCGCCTTACATGTCATTATAATCCCAGCTTATCCATAATCTCCTGTGGCACAGCGTCTTTATGAACCATTATGGCAACAGTCTTATAGCGAAAATATGTTTCCGACATAAATAGAAAACCACCATAATCATTGCCCTCTGTGCCCCATGAATTCTTTGTTTTAAAATATTTTGTTCCCTTTTCATCATGGAAAACTCCTGTAAAATGCATCAGGTGATCATCAGATGTCTGGTAATTATCAAATGCTTCCTGACGTTTATGCTGACAAATCTCTTTTTCAGGTCGGTCTTGTTTCTTAAGCCCTTCCTTTTCCTCATCACTAAGACTTTTCAATACTAATGCTGTTCCTTC
>JAGLDP010000029.1 GCA_023145515.1 Bacteroidales bacterium | reverse complement strand
AAATTTAAGGCCAGGAGTGCCTTTCGTAAAGCAGGTAGTCTTGAGTTCGATAGAACAATTCAGGAAGAATCACTGCTGAATTATGCCAAGCTGACCTTCGATTTGTCTATTTCAGGAGAAACTATTCGTGCTTTTGAGGAATTTCTGACCACTTTTCCTGAATCTCAAAATCTTGATGAAGTATATGATTACCTGGTAAAAGTGTTTATGAATACCAGAAATTATAAGGATGCTTTAGTTTCGCTAGATAAAATCAAGGATAAAAACTCAGATGTAAAAGCAGCTTACCAAAGAATTTCTTATTTGCGTGGATTAGAACTATTCAATAATCTGAGGTTCAAAGATGCTATTGGCATGTTCAATGGATCAATAGATTATGGTTGGTTTAACGCGAAAACCAAGGCATTATGTCACTATTGGAGTGGAGAAGCATGGTTCCGTTTGCAGTCTTATGATCAAACAATCAAATCATTTGATAAATTTTTACTTTCCAATCAAGCTTATGATTTACCTGAGTATAATCTGGCTCATTATAATATGGGTTATGCATATTTTAGCAAGCAAGACTATTCAACGGCTATGTCGTGGTTCAGGAAGTTTATTAATCGTGCTGATTCTAAACAGGAAAAGCTTTTAGCTGATGCTTATAATCGGGTTGGCGACTGCTACTTCATTAATCGAACATACTGGCAGGCGATTGAATATTATGATGAAGCCTCATCTCTGCGGACAGATGATGCTGATTATGCAATGTTTCAGAAGGGCTTTACTTTGGGCTTGGTTCAACGACGAAATAAGAAGATTGAGGAATTGGAGCAACTAATCTCTGTTTACCCTAAATCGAATTATGCTGACGATGCTTTGTTTGAGATAGGGAAGTCTAAAATTGAGATGGATGACAGGAATGCCGCAATTAACACTTTTAAAAGCCTGATTCAAACATATAAAAGTAGTTCGTATGTTAGAAAGTCATACTTGCAGCTAGGTATAATCTATTATAATGCAGAGCAAAATTCTCAGGCTTTGGATATGTATAAAAAGATTATTAATACCTGGCCCAAAACTCAGGAAGCAAATGATGCCCTCTCAGGAGTTAAGAATATCTATATGGATCAGAACAGAGTAGATGAGTATTTTGCTTTTGTGAAATCAATAGGTCAGGGTATAGATATTTCAGTGATGCAGCAAGATAGCTTGAGTTATATGGCAGCCGAAAGTGTGTTTATGGAGGGCGATTGTGACCGGGCTATAAAGTACTTTGATCAGTATATTGAGCGCTTTCAAGATGGTCAATTCTTGTTAAATGCCCATTATTACAGAGCTGATTGCAACTTCAAATCTGCTAATTATGATTTGGCTTTGAGCTCTTATGAGTGGATACTGTCACAAGGACTGTCTGATTTTAGCGAGTTAGCCCTTTCCAGAACAGGTGCAATCCATTTTCATCAGAAGAATTATTCTCAATCAAGAGAAATCTATGTGCGATTGTCTGAAGAGGCTGAAGTACCATCAAATATTCTTGCCTCAAGAATGGGCATAATGCGTTGTGACTACAAGCTTGAAGATTATCCTGCAGTGATAAATTCTGCAAATAAGGTGCTATATACTGATAAGATTCCTGATGAAGTAATCAGGGAAGCAACTTTTAAATTAGGGAAAGCATTTCTCAAAACAGGCAAACGCGATGAAGCTATGGATGTTTTGAGTATTGTAGCAGTGAGTGTTAAGAATGTTGAAGGAGCAGAAGCAAAATATCTCAGAGCTCAAATTATGTTTGATAAGGGGCAGATAGATGAAGCTGATAAAGAAGTTCTTGATTTTCTTGATAGAAATACTACTCACCAATATTGGTTGGCACGGGCGTATATTCTGTGGTCAGATATTTACCTGAGCAGAGAAGACTTGTTTCAGGCAAAGGCAACCTTGCAGATTTTGCAGCAAAATTATGATAATACCAGTGATGGGATTCGATCGATGGTAAATAACAGGATACAAACGATTGACGACTTAGAGAAATAAATGGCATGAGTACAAATAAGCGAAGTTTATTGATATTTGTTTTGCTGATAACTTTTGTTATTGGCTGGGCACAAGAAGATCTGAATAAGCAGGTTAATGTGGTAAAGCCTTATAGTCCAACAATCTCGGATGCTTTCAAAATACGTTTCTTACCCATAATCGACGATACTGTAAAGGTTGATACACGGTTTAATTATTTTATTCAACCAGTTATGGAACCAGTCCAATTCAGAGTCAGGAATCTTAATTCGGTTTCACTCAGATCTGAGAAGCATCCTGATTTGAAGCATTCCTATATTAGAGCTGGGTTTGGGAATTATTGGACTCCTTTTGCAGAGCTGGATATCAATACCGTTCGTAATCGCAAAAGTAGCATGGGAATCAATATGGGCCATATTTCTTCACAAGGTGAAATTGAAATGGCAGATGAACGAAAGGTCTATGCTGGTTATGCTGATAATGAAGTCAAATTATATGGCTCGAGATTTTTCAATCGTAGCACTCTGTCTGGTAATATCCATTTTGATGAAACACATAATTTCTTGTATGGATATAATACAGATACGCTTAGTGATGGGAATCTCGTAACACCGTATAATCTTAGGGCTACTACTAAAGACTCAATGGATTTTCAGCAGTTTATTGTTGTGGGAAGTGATTTTAGATGGAAAGCCGATGAGAGGGGACGAAAAGGATTTTTGTATCAGATAGATGGTGGTTATGATTTCCTGATTGATTTTCAAAAAGAAATGGAACATAATGGTCGCCTGAATTTCAATTTCTCTCAAAAGTATAGAAAATGGTCGTTTGGAGGAGATATAGGTGCTGATTATGCATATAGAATCAGATCTGTTGATTCAACGCATTATGTCATTGCTCATGCCGACCCTTGGGTGGGTTTTGCATGGAAGTATATCAACTTGAAGGCAGGTCCTAAAGTTGCAATGGATAGGAACGCAGGACAATTCTTTTTCTACCCTCAGGTGCATATGGAAGTTAATATCACCAATCTGGTGGTTCCATATATCGGGTTAAACGGCTATTATGAGAATAATAATTATCTGAAGATCATGAAAGAAAACCCTTTTGTGGTGGATGATCTTGATATATTGCCAACCAATCATAGTTTTATCGCTTTAGGAGGCTTGCGCGGTCGCTTTTTACCTAAGGTGGCATTTAATTTGTATGTTTCCTGGGAAGATGTTGATAACTGGCATTTCTTTGTCCCGGATACTACTAATCCACTACAGAATCGATTTAGAGTAGAATATGATAATGGTACCTTACTAACTGCCGGAGGCGAGATCAGCCTCAGACAGTCTGCAAATCTTTCTGTTATTCTTAAAGGTAATTATTATAAGTATACTCTTGATAGCCTGCCTGCTCCATGGCATAAGCCTGAATGGGATGCGACCCTTACCACTCGCTATACATTTAGAGAAAAGCTTATGGTTCAGGCTGATGTATATCTTATGGGAGCTCAGTATGTGCCTTCGGTAGATCTGCTTAAGTATGGAAGCTCACAGCGCTTGGATGGATTGGTTGATATAAACCTTAGTGCGGAATATCTGGTAGGAAAGGGGATATCTGTCTTTGGTCGTGCAAATAACTTAATATCAGACAATTACTACGTTTGGCAAAATTACCCGATGCAAGGAATAAATTTCTTGCTCGGAATAACCTGGTCCTTTTAGTCTTAAGTCTCAGATAATCAATAGATAAGGGACGGATATTGGTGTTGATAAATACCTTGAATCCGACATTGTTTTTTATGGTCAACAGAGGCAATTTTAGTATCTTTGTTTGATTAAAAAAGACGATGACGAAGTTGATGTAAAAAACAGAATATGAGCGATTTAGAGAATGTTGTAAACGAAAAAGGAAAAGGAAACGGATATTCAGCTGAAAGCATTCAGGTGCTTGAAGGACTTGAAGCAGTTCGTAAACGACCTGCTATGTATATTGGCGACGTTTCTGAAAGAGGATTGCATCATCTTGTTTATGAAGTTATTGATAATTCCATTGATGAAGCTCTGGCAGGTTTTTGCTCTGAAATTGAAGTTATTATTCATAAGAATAACTCAATAACTGTTATAGATGATGGTAGGGGAATTCCTGTAGACTGGCATGAGAAAGAAAATAAATCTGCTCTGGAAGTTGTGATGACTGTCCTCCATGCAGGGGGTAAGTTTAACAAGGATTCTTATAAGGTATCTGGTGGATTACACGGAGTAGGAGTTTCTTGTGTGAATGCTCTCTCAACCTATTTGAGAGCTGAAATTCATAGGGATGGAGCTGTTTATCAACAGGAATTTGAAATTGGTAAACCAAAAGGTCCTGTTGAGGAGATTGGAAAGACCGATAAAACGGGTACTGTTATTAGTTTCCAGCCTGATGCTAGTATTTTTACTGATACCGTTTATAAAAGTCGCATTCTTATTTCGAGATTACGGGAGCTTGCTTTTTTGAATAAAAAAATACGTCTGTCTCTTACTGATGAAAGAACAATAGGGGACAATGGTGAATTTTTAAAGGAGAGTTTTTATTCAGAAGAGGGACTGAAGGAGTATGTTAACTATCTGGATGAGAGTCGTGAAAAGCTGATTGAAGAGATAATATATATTGAGACAGAAAAAAATGGAGTTCCTGTAGAGCTTGCTCTTCAGTATAATACATCATTTAACGAGAATGTGCACGCCTACGTCAACAATATTAATACTATTGAAGGTGGTACTCATTTACTTGGTTTTAGAAGGGGATTGACAAGGACTCTTAAAAGATATGCTGAGGAGTCAGGTCTTCTAAGCAAACTTAAATTTGACATTAATGGAGATGATTTTCGTGAAGGACTCACTGCTGTTATTTCTGTTAAGGTTGCAGAGCCTCAGTTTGAAGGACAAACAAAAGGAAAGCTTGGTAATCCAGAAGCTAAAACTGCTGTTGATCAAATTATGAAAGATGCTTTTTATGATTTCTTAGAAAAGAATCCTAATGACGCTAAAAGAAATATTGAAAAGTGTGTTGTTTCTGCTAAAGCTAGAAAAGCTGCTAAAAGTGCTCGTGAGAACGTATTACGTAAATCAGTTTTTGAATCAAGTTCTTTGCCTGGTAAATTAGTTGATTGTAGTTCTAGAAAACCCGAAGATTCTGAAGTATTTATTGTTGAGGGTAATTCTGCTGGAGGTTC
>JAGLDP010000028.1 GCA_023145515.1 Bacteroidales bacterium | reverse complement strand
GTAGTCCATTCATTTCCGGATGCAGCAACATACAGGATGTCGGTATTTTCCGGATGAATTACCACGCGGCCGATGGTATTGGTATTTTCTAATCCCATATTTTTCCATGTATCACCACCATCTGTTGTTTTGTATATTCCGCATCCAGCCATTGATGAACGGAAGATATTGGCTTCACCTGTGCCTACCCACACAACATCGGAGTTTTTAGGGTCTATCGCCAGATCTCCAATATCGGTTGTTACTTGATTATCGAAAGTGCTTACCCATGTAACTCCTTCATTATCAGTTTTCCATACTCCACCTGATGCTGTTGCTACCCATATAGTATAGTTTTGTCCTTTTGGTTTAACAGCTTCCACATCTATAGCTCTTCCACTAATATTTGTAGGTCCGATGAATTGCCAATGCAGGTCTTTGTTCGTTGATTTCTGAAACAGTTGGTGCTGTTTCTCCATCGCTTTGAGGCGAGCTTTGCCGTCAGTTAGCGGTGCCTTTTGGGCTATGGCAGACAGAGAGAAGATGGCTAAACTAGCCAGGATTAGTAGGTTTTTCATACTGATTGATTTTCGATATTCATTTTTCGACATTCCGTTTTCGGGAATACGTTTAGTCCATTCAAATTTAGTTAGTAATTCGACAGATGGAACTGAGATTCTTAGATTTAATAATAATTAACATTTCTTAAATCCTACTCTGATTTCTTTAGTTTCAACTTCAAAACGCCAGCATTTACTAACTCCTCATGGCTAATGAAGAACTTGTTGCCTTTCAGGTATTTGTATTGACTTGGGTCTTTGTCGGTTTCTATTATCAGCTCCCCTTTTGGATAGTATTTCTCATCAAGTCTGATGGTGATCTTTTTGAATCTGGGGGTGCTGATGGTATAAATTGGATTGCCGGGAGTGACCGGATAGATACCCATCATGGCACACATCAGCCAGGTAGATAAAGTGCCGGCATCATCATTGCCAGCTAATCCGTCGGGTTTTGTTGAGAACCAGTTGTTGATGCAATAATCTACATACTTTTGAGTGCGCCATTCTTCTCCTTTAACAAAATTAAAATACCATGGATAGCCCATATCAGGTTCATTTGTCATATCAAAAAGAGAGTCGCTGAAGCATGTTTCAAGACTATTAACAAAGGCTTTTTCGCTGCCGATCAGATCAATTATGCCTGGAATATCGTGGGGTAGGGCAAAGCTGTAATTCCAAGAGCTGCCCTCATGAAATCCGTGACTGGGAGCAAAATTTTCACCCATTTTCGGATCAAAGGGTTCGAAGAATTCTCCATTGGGTTGTAAAGGACGAAGTAAGCCGTAATCAGAATCAAAATACTTCTTATATCCGAGAGACCTTTCGTAAAGATTTTTTGCCACAAGATCTTTACCAATGGCTTTGGCAAATTCAGAAAAGGCATAATCTGCAGCATAGTACTCAATTGCCTGAGAAACAGAATTGTCATGATCACGCAAGATTGGGATATAATGATGCTTCATATAGAAGTCATTATCACGACGAACAAGGTTATCTTTTCCCGGAGCAAAAGCATGATGGTACATAGCTTTCCAGGCCAGATCAATATCAAAATCATCTAGTCCGCGAAGATAAGTGTCGCTGATAACTACCAGAGCCGGGTCACCTTCCATCACGTTGAAATTTTGTCCGGCAAACTCCCATTTGGGTAAGGCTCCACTTTCGTCAAACATATCCAGCATTGATCTAACCATTCCAAGTTGTTGATCAGGAAAGAGGAGGGATTTCATAGGATGGAGGTTGCGGTAGGTATCCCACAAAGAAAACATAGTATATCTGAGTTCTGAGCTCTGAGCTATTTTACCTTCTCCCATGGCAGGGTATTCACCGTTTACGTCGTTGAAGATGTTTGGATGGAGGAGGGTGTGGTAAAATGCTGTGTAGAACATTTCCTTGTCATCTTCTGTTCCTCCTTCTACTCTGATTGTATTCAGGTAGCTACTCCATTCCTGACGCGCTGCTTCTCTGATTTTCGCAAATTGAAATCCTTGTTGTTCAGCATTAAGATTCTCTCTTGCGTTTTCAATGCTTACGTAGGAGATTCCTATTTGAACCTGTATAGATTCATTTGCCTGCGTGTTATAGCTGAATACTACTCCTATGTCATCTCCCGCCAGTTCTTTCCAGTATTTCTCATAAATTTTATAGGTTCCGTCTGTAGAAGACCAAGAGGTTTTATCACCTATCAGCTTCTTGTGGAACTTCCAGTATCTCATTTGCTCTGGTTTCTTTGAGACTCTTATCACGAAGTAAACCGGGAATACTTCCTGAGGATTATAACAAAAGGTTCCGAGCATTTTAAAGCCCTCAATTTCTGTTTCGGATACCCTCTTCACAAAAGCTCCGGTTTCATTTGTTAGTCCCAGACCAAGATTTACAAGGATATGAGACTCACCAGCCGGGAACTGATAATGTGAGATTCCTGTTCTTGTGCTTGCTGTCATTTCAGCTATTACCCCATGTTTTTTCAGGAAAGTACGATAATAGCCCGGACTGGCAGCTTCCTCAAAATATTCAGATCCGTAAAGCTTGTGATTCACTTCTAGCTCTCCGCTTGTTGGCATTAGTAGAATGCTGCCCAAGTCAGGACAGCCAACGGAGCTGAAGTTAACATGAGAAAACCCGGTAATTATCTTATTGTTATGCCAGTATGGGGTAGAGCACCATCCCTCATCCATATTATAAACATTGCCCTCAGCTTTAGTGACATTAAAAGGGACTATTGATAGCATTCCCATCGGACTAACAGCTCCGGGGTTTGTTGCTCCGTAGTTAATTGTGCCAATAAAAGGATTCACATAATCAAAAGGTTCTTTAACAGACTGACCTTTTACTTTCTGAGCACTGAGCAATGACAACTGAATACTCAGTAATAGCAATAGTATACGCATTACGTTGTTTATTGATTAATTGGTGTATAATTTACCTGGGATACTATATATCTTCGCTACTTAGTTCGAATTTTTGATTCATGAAGAAATTTCCGTCAATACTATCCGTGGCAAACCTCATTTCAGGTTCTAAACCATCAGGTAAAACTTCAAAAATGACAAGCATAAAATTCCACTCTCCATGAGCCATTTTTAAGGTGTCTTCAATTATTAAGTTACTGAAAGGGACCCAAATAGTATCATTAATACCCGATCCATAAATAGAAAAGATGTCAGTAGAATCCATTACAAGATAATCTTCATCATCAACGCCTTTTCTAAAGATCTTGGCCAGAACATCAACGGTTTCTAACTTGTCAATGTCCATATCCAGACGAAGAATTCTTGACTGGGAGTATCCATCCTCGTCATTATCTATAATATACTTCCATTCTGTGTTAGCAGTATTGAGTTTATACTCATATCCGTCATCCAGGTTTGTTTCGAACGGTATAAGTTTGAGATCGTTTGACAATTCAGAATCAAAAATAAGAACTGGGGAAAAACCGCGTTTCTCGGTAACAATCACCTTGAAATTGTAAGCTCCGTGTCCTAGTGTATCCGGATATATCCCTGTTGGTATTGTTAATGAATCTTTGTGCTCACCAGTAATCTGATAATACTCACTTTTGAAATATGAGGTGTATTTGTCATCGGTAATAGCATTCTTATACAAGACTTCAACACGAATTTCTTTGTCTACATTATTAGTTATATTAATATCAAGATTCAGATCAGCCGATCTCGGAAAACCATCATAGTCATAGTCGTAATGATTAGTCCACCAGACAATTAAGTCATAATTCTGGTCGCCCACTAATCTTTCAAATGGTGCACTTTCAATTTCTACAGATGCTTCTGCACGATCGCTATCCTTTTCATAGACTTCTATCAGAAAGCTATACATCCCTTCACTAAGTTCAGGATTCAAGCCTAACTCCAGGAACACGGGCATATCTTCGCCACCAACAATTCCCGGTTTATCAGTTGAGCTGTAAAATATGTATTCTTTGGTTTCGCTAAGCTTATAATAGACTCTTATAACGATATCTCTTTGAACATCTTCTAATAGTGAAACATAGAATTTGATTGTTCTGCTGGTTAAGTAGCCATCCTGATCAAAGTCTAATCCATTATCGGCCCATTGAAGATCCAGAATTTCATAAGTGTAATCAATTTCTTCCTTTTTGCAGGAATTACTGATTAAGAATAGCCCTATGAATACGATGGTAAAAACTATTTTGATTTTCATACTATCTCACAATTTCATTTGATCCAAATCTGTTTTCAAGAGGCACTTCTTCAAGAGGCACTTCTTTGAAGTTATATAGAGGAGAGGCCTCTGAGCTATTAAGTGAGAATGAATAATTATAACTATATCCGACTTTCCAGAACGAAAAGCTGATTTTTCCTTTGAATTTCCCACTACTATTCAGACAGGCACTTAAACTGGCTGAAATTTCTCCCTTTAGAGAACCATTCTGCTCGTATAGTTCACGGAGATCAGGATTATCTTCAAGGATTTCAGGATGAGCTTCGAAGAACGATGTGTCAAAGCTAATATCCAAGTAGGCTTTTCCGTTAACACAAAATTTCCAGTCTCCATTTGAATAACCCTGAAGGTAAAATCCAACATCATAGCCAACTTTTACGACTAATATTGATAAGTCAAACTTGATGCTTTGATCTGCAGATGCACTAATCTTAAATGCTCCATCATTGTGTATATATCCTCCATAACTCATGTGGCCAAAGAATCCAACCCTCATTCTACAAAAGAAGTCAAGCTCATCTTGTGCCAATTCAAACCTGACTTCACCCAGGTCAATTGTCATGACGTTGGAAATCTTAAGCTTTGAGGTTGTATGAATTCCAAAAGACCAATTATCCGGGTCAGTGCCAATAGTTCCCCAGGTTTTTAGTTCATTAACCACTCCTGGTGGCTGAATAAAATCCCAGGCTGTTCCTTCGGTGTCTAGCCCCAGAAGTTGCTCAATAGGCTCCATAACACGCATTTCGTTACTGAACCATCCGGCCCAACGAAACTCAAAATCATCGTAACCATAAACTTCCAGAGAAACGGCAGCCTCACCAAGAGTAAATTCAGCCAGGTCATGAAGAGCCAATACGAACCCTCCTTGTAATCCCATCATAAATGGGACTTCATCGCCATTGAAGAAATTTACTCCATCTGTCATGTTGCCAAATCCGATAACAGCAGTGGCATCTGCAACTACCAGTGGTACTCCGAATGTTGTTTCCAGGTTTACACTTCCTTGTAACAGGAGGTTTCCGTAGTCAAAGCTTTCAACATCACCAAATGAGAGTGCTTCCTGGGGGCTAAAGGGAATATTACCTTGAACAGATGCTGCAAAACCTCCATCTTCAAGACTACTCAGTCCGGGAATAGACATTGCGCTGGCATGCACATAGAAGTATGGGTCATCGGGGTCAAGAGCCATCCTGTCTATCATGAAAGGTGACTTACCCAAAGCAAAATCAACCAGATCCTCGTAATAGAAATAGAAGTATGTTCGGTTAGGGTTAACCGGAAAATCATCAGGCAGATCACTTCCTTGTCCGAAGTAAATATTGGTTCCGTCTGGTTGGTCAATTGATAGTTCCTGCATAATCCCAACCTGAGGGAGAGTGAACTCAGAATAGCCACCAAAACCAATAAACTCTTCATATCCGCTTCCGCTTGAGTTCATCATTTTGAACGATCCCCGGCTAATGGGTACATCACCAATACCATCTATATTTGCGGTTTCCTGACCTGATCCCATATTTTTCAGGAGAATAAAATCTCCCTGACTAAGTCTTACAGGAGCAAGTGTGTCTCTATCAGCAAAGAGTGTACCACGAATCCTGATATTTCCTTTATCAGTAATCGTTACATTCTCATGGTTTGTCAGGATTTTAAAACTATCAGCACCATTACCAAACTGAAAGCCAACAAAACCTTCTTCCAACCTTTGGATCTCAAAAGGATCAGGAGGTTCTTTGAACTCATCTTTAAGACATCCGCTTATTATCAGCGTTAATATGCTTAGTAGTGCAAGTTTTTGTATGATTCGCCAGATTGTCATTTTTCTTTGTATTAGTTAATTCTAAATCCGACTATGATCTGTAATTGATTTGACCCCGCGTACAATTTGTACTGTGTTGAAGGTGTATAATCTTTAAGTCCTTCTTGCGTATCTGGTTCATTGAAATCAGCACCAAAAACAACAAGAGGTGTTCCATAAAGCTGGTATTGTATTCCGATTAGGAATTTGTGAAATTCAAAAAGAGTACCTGCTCCGCCGTAATAGCTATATCCTCTGTTTGTTTCTATTGGATAATACCCTGCATGTTCAGGATATTTGACGTTACTAATCTGTGAAGCCCAGGAATTAACTCCTGCAGATAAAAAGAATTCAAGTTGATCATTAAACAGCTTCAGAGGAGTGTATTTGCCGAACAAATAAATATTATTCGTTTGCAGATGATAAACTTGTGAATTTGATTGAGCTTTCATTGCATTATAACCAACTCCAAAGCTCACTGGCCAATTTTGTTTTGAAAATTCAATGCTGCCACCCCATGGGTAATCAAGTTTTGAGAAATTATTCTCCACAGGAAGGTAATATGGAGAAATGGAGCCCAGCACTGTTATTCTAATCTTGTTTTTGCTGATTTGTTCAACCTGACAGATCAGAATTTTATTGGCAGCCAAACGACGTTCATGCTTAAATGCATACCTATAACTAAGTCCATAAGTTGGAATAGATGAACATGGTAGCATTTCCAGGTCATCTCTGATTGTCAGAATAGTCTCTTCATACTCCTCAATAATTCTAACTGTTTTAACAATTGGGTTTGAATCTATCTCTTGTTCAACGAAGGTTTCTGTTTGTGTTTTTGAAATAGATGTAGTGTCTGCCAGAGGCAAACTGTCAGGTATCACATCTAGTATAACTTCATTAGGCTCAATTTCATCGACTTGATTATCAACAGGGCCATTTTTTACGCAATTTGCAAGCAATAACACCATCATTCCCAAGAGTATGAATGTTATAAATCCAGGTGTCTTCATAGGTCTGAATTTTTCGTAAGTATTTGTATAGGTTTGATTTAGACAAGATAGGGAAATTTTTTTTAAATGAGTCAATTGGTGTATTGGTGTATTGGTGTACATTTGAACATTGATAGCTTACAAATCCAAAAGACAAAATACAAAAGGCGCATGACAAAAGACTCCCTATTCGGTAAAACTCTGGCGGAGCTCAAGGAAATTATAAGCCAGCTGGGCTTACCAAAATTTACAGCCTCGCAAATTGCCGACTGGCTATATAAGAAGGATATTTCTTCGATTGACGAGATGTTGAACTTATCGAAGAAAGCCCGCGAGTTACTTAACGAGAATTATGAGATGGGCTTGAGTAAGCCAGTCAAGGTTCAGGAATCGGTAGATGGAACCAAGAAGTATCTTTTTGTTACAGATGAGATGAAATACATCGAGGCTGCCTTAATTCCGGATAAGGACAGATCAACATTGTGTGTGTCTTCTCAGGTTGGCTGCAAAATGGGATGTTTGTTTTGCATGACAGGCAAGCAGGGATTTCAGGGACAATTGACGGCCGGACAGATTGTTAATCAGATACATAGTCTTCCAGAGCGAGAATCGCTCACAAACGTAGTATATATGGGAATGGGAGAGCCTTTTGATAATCTGGATGAAGTATTAAAGAGTATTGAAATCCTAACATCCGAATGGGGATATGCCTGGAGTCCGCGTAGAATTACAGTATCAACTATCGGTATTATTCCTGCAATGAAAACCTTTTTAGATAAATCTGAGGCACATCTTGCAGTTAGTTTGCATTCACCTTTCGAATCAGAGCGGATGAGTCTGATGCCTATTGAAAAGGTACATTCTTTGCCTGGTATTATGAGAGTAATACGTGAATTTGACTGGGGGCGTCAGCGCAGAATCTCATTTGAGTATATCATGTTTAAAGGAGTTAATGACACTCCATCACATGTTAGAGAGCTGGTTAAGCTTCTGGGTGGCATGCGTACCCGCCTTAATCTAATCCGCTTTCATCCCATTCCGGATACTCCGCTTGAAGGTACCGGCGAGGCAAGACTCATGGCTTTCAGGGATGAACTTAATGAAAAGGGCGTTTTTACTACTATTCGGGCTTCACGCGGACAAGATATTTATGCTGCTTGCGGACTTTTGAGTACCAAGGAATTGGGAGAGAAGTAGGGGGGTGAAAATCGTTATTCGTTATTCGTCATTCGTTTTTAAGAAGTTTAAATGCTTGCGAGTTTACTGACTTAAGATAATGATTATTAAACCTTTTTTCAATACAGGTATCTAATTCTACATAATGTTTTACTTTGAGATCTATGAAAATTAAATATGTATTTGTGTTACTTGCTGGTGCTTTATTGATGAGCTCCTGTGCTGGTAAAAGAGAATTAGTTACTTATTGGAAGCCTGATTTGAAACCTGAGGATCTAAAAGTTTCGGGTTATGATTTTGAATCTAAGTTGCGATGGACAAGCTCCAATGATGCTGATTACCTTTACTTTGATATAGAGTGTAGTGACGCTGATATACAGCGTAGTATATTAAGGGGAGGCTTAACTGTTTACTTGGATACGACTGCAAGAAAGCGTGAGTATGTCTATTTTAGATATCCAGTTACGCGTGCTGGTCGTCCACAGGGGAATCGTTCACAGCAGGGGAGTAACTTGCAGCGTGGTTCTCGACAGGCAGGGAGTCTCACTGAACGCAGTATTTCTCCTGAAATGCTTGAAGTTTTGAATATGAGTCCTGTTTATTGGCAAGACGGGACAGTTTGGAGTCTCGAGGATCCGATGTCAGGCTCTAGTGCATTTATGTCGGGAGCTTCAATGGATTCAACAAATACTTTATTCCTTCATGTAGGGGTTCCTTTGGTGATTCTCCATCCGCAAGGACTAGAAGGATTGGATAGATTATCTGTTGGCTTTTCGGTGCAGGGTAGAATGAGAACACCAGGAATGTCAGGTCAGCGCCAGGGAGGACAGCAAATGTCAGGTGGCAGATCTGGTGGAGGCAGAGGAGGCAGTGGGGGACGAGGAGGCGGCGGAGGACGAGGAGGAAGTATGGGAGGTGTGCAGGGGCAGGGTATGGGTGCTGCCGGGCCATCTTCGATTTCGTTTTGGTTTGTTACTGCTTTGGCGAGGAAGTAGGGATTTGGGGGATTCTCGCTCACTTCGTTCGCTGGTTAATTCAGTGACATATTACTAAGTAAGCAATCACCAATCAAGCAATTAACTATTATCTTTGCATTTCTATACGTATTTTATGAATACAATTGTTGCTATTGCTACTGCTTCTGGCGTTGGGGCTATTGCGCTTATTCGGGTTTCGGGTGAGGGTGCTGTTGGGCTTGTTGATTCTGTTTTTACTAAGACCAAAGACCAAAGACCAAAGACCGAAATTGGAGTTAAGAGCAAAGATTTAAGACTTAGAAGTTTTAGTCTTAAGGGCCAAGAATCATGGACTTTACACTTTGGAAAGATTATTGACAACGATCGGGTGATTGATGAGGTTGTTGTTAGTTTGTTTAGGTCGCCACGATCATATACAGGGGAAGATTTAGTAGAGATTTCTTGTCATGGATCGGAGTATATTCAGCATGAGATTTTGCAATTATTGATACGGAAGGGTGGACGGATGGCTTCGCCGGGAGAGTTTACTCAGCGGGCTTTTTTGAATGGGAAGTTAGATTTGAGTCAGGCTGAAGCCGTATCTGATTTAATCGCATCATCTAGCAGGGCATCGCATCAATTAGCTATGGATCAGATACGTGGTGGTTTTTCATCTGAAATTTCAGAGCTTCGCATGCGTTTATTGGAGTTAGTTTCTTTGATTGAGTTGGAGCTGGATTTTTCTGAGGAGGATGTTGAGTTTGCTGATCGGTCGCGACTCCGCGATATTGTGGGTGATATTCAGCTTAAGGTTGATTCATTGGTTGGGTCGTTTCAGTTGGGAAATGTTTTGAAGAATGGTGTTCCGGTTGCCATTGTTGGTGAGACCAATGTGGGGAAGTCAACGCTTTTGAATGCCATTTTAAAAGAAGATAAAGCTATTGTTTCAGATATAGCTGGTACTACGCGTGATGTAATTGAAGATACTATTCATGTGGGTGGCATACTGTTTAGGTTTATTGATACGGCAGGCTTACGCCATACTGATGATACTATTGAAAGCATGGGTATTGAGCGGTCTTACCAACAGATTGAGAAGGCTCGAATAGTTATACTTGTTACTGATCCTACTGCGCCTGAGGAGCAGAGTTTGAAGTGGGTTAAGGCTGTTCAGAATAGGATTCGGGAGGATCAGGGGTTTGTTATTGTGGTTAATAAGGGGGATGTTGAGGATCTTTCTATTGCCAGACTGTCTACTATTGAGAGCTCAGTTATCAGTACTCAGAGCTCAGAAAGTAAGAAGTTGAGAATTGTGTTAGTATCTGCAAAGTATAGAAGTGGGTTAGAGGAGTTGGAGAGGGCTTTGCTTGATCATGTAAATCTTCAGCCTTTAGAAGATCACGATGTTATTGTTACTAATGCTCGTCATTATGATGCCCTGGTTCGCGTTCAGGAGGCTGTAATGCGTGTCATGAGTGGATTAGATACAGGAATTTCAGGTGACTTCCTCTCGCAGGATATTCGTGAAATATTGCACTATCTTGGTGAGATTACCGGAGAGATTTCCACGGATGAGATTCTCGGAAATATTTTTGCTAGTTTCTGTATTGGAAAGTGAATAAGACTCCAGATTTGCTAGCAAATTTGGCAAGTCGAATCCTCGGGAGCCAAGTGACCTGAGGATCTGTAGCTCCAAAATTTGTTATTTCCAACAAAATGCTCTAGATTGCAACTGATTATTAGTTGCAATGACGAAAAAGGAAAAACTTCGAGCCAGGTTATTGACTCAACCAAGAGTTTTTACATACTCAGAATTGAGAACTATTTTGAAAGGTTTTGGATATACTAAGCTTAAATCAGGCAAAACTTCTGGATCAAGAATGTCATTCTTTCATCCAGGTACAAAGCACATTATCCGTTTGCACAGACCACAACCTGGAAGTACCTTGAAGTATTATCAGATTAATCAGATTATTGCAGAACTTAAAAAGGAGGATCTTTTATGAAAAATGTAATGAAATATAAGAATTATTTGGCTACAGTTCACTTTAGTGCTGAAGATGAGGTCTTTTATGGTAAGCTAGAAGGCATTGATGATTTGGTGAGTTTTGAGGGGAGCGATGTGCAGGAATTGAAGGATGCATTTGGTGAAGCCGTAGAAGATTATATAGAGTTATGTGAATTCAACGGAAAAGCAACGGAAAAAACCTATAAGGGTAGTTTTAATATTAGAATTAAACCTGATACCCACCGTAAGGCCGCTCGCAAATCTATTGAAATGGGTATTTCTCTCAACCAACTTGTTGAAAAAGCAATGAAGGAATTCCTTTCAGCTGATCAATTTCAATAATCTAAATTGAAATAGTTGATATCATTTACTATAGTACTCCCCTTTATTCAACCACTGGGGTAGGTTATTAGGTGCGTATTCTTACGATTCAGGACGCCAAATCCTACTTAAAACCGGACATTATAACTGTCGCTGTTTAATTTTATTTTGCTTGATCTCGATGTTAATGTGAATAATTTATTGTGATCTTGACACTCGATATAATTGCCTCAAAAATATAGCCTCCCATATATGGTTCGGCCATTTTAGGTACTGCGAGCTCAAGATGGACGCCCATTCGACCGAAATTGCTATCGTCATCAAAGTAATGAAGACTAGCATTTTCATTGACAGTATAGATTCCCTCTCCCGTACTTGATATTCCAAGGTCGGTAGAAACAACGTTATCTTCCCAATCCCATTGCTCTTGAAAAGCTTTGACTGTCAAGTCTTTCATGCTTAATAGAGACCAGTTTGGAAAGTTGTCTTGAACGATTAGTCTGATCTCTATTGTAGCAGCCTCTGCCAGGCACATCTTATCTGCAACAACAATAAAGAAACAAGTAGTTATGTCTCCTTCTGTGTTTAAATGCCCAATATAATTAATAGGAGCATTCCATATTTCTTCTTCAGTGTCAGCAACTTTAGTACAAACATCCCTTGACTCACTGACATAGGCCATAACATTTTCCCAATCACAGGATTGAATCAAAGCGGGCATGAAGCAAAGTAAAATGAAAGAGATTGTTTTGATGAATTTTTTCATAACTGCCTTGTTTGTCATAAAGTTACATTAACCAATCACAAAATCAAACTTTGATCCTTTTTCTTTTGCTCGTTTCCTTTTTCTTTTAGCTTGGCTACATACAACTCCGTCTCCCCGGTCTCCATCTCTTGCTAAATCATCTGCACTCATTCCAATTACCCCCAGCCTTATCTCTTAAACAATCTCTCATCAAAGCTGAAAGCCTCAGTTTTTGTTATCTCAATTCCCCTGGAATCCGGATGGGCGGGATTGATCAGATAATTGAAATCGCCAGGAATCACTGCTGATGGCACTTTTAGTACAGGGTATTCATTTGTATCGATAAAATGATTGCCTATGTTTTGGGTAATGCTATTGTAAGGGATTGAATTCCAGGGCAAAGGCAGTTCATCCGGACTTATCTCCATAAACTGTATCGAATCAGGAATCAGGATGTGTACCAATTCATAATCTTTCGGAATGATTCCAAGTTGAGTGTGTACAGCAATTTCTGCAGTACAAAGGGCTCTTGATTCACTGGTGTAAACCACTCCAACACCTTTACTATTCCACCTCCCTCCTGTGATTTCTGCTCCCTTTCCGGAGAGATCATGGCTGAATTTTCTGTTTGCCAGTCTGAAAACAATCATGCCAGAATACCGTGTTCAATACGTGTTAGTTCGTCTTTTACAAGGCTAATGCCAAAAGTGCTGTCAAGTAGGTTTTTTGGGATTTTTTTGCCAAATGCCAAATTTCTGTCATGTAACCAGGTGTTGAAGAATTCTGTATTACCGAATACTTCTACTCCATACTTGTACAGCATAGTGATTTCAACAATACGTTCGGAACTAACTTGACCGAAACTCAGTTTTTCCTTCTTATATCGTTGCATCGATCGCTCAGATAAATGTAAAAAAGAAGACCATTCACGCATACTAAAGGGGATTGACTTTGCCAGTTTTTCAAAAAAGCTATAATCAATGCCATTTTTAATGGCTTCAATCAGAAGAAAGGCATTCTGATTATCCAGGGTTCTATAGCTTATCATCGGTTCTGATACTTGGCTTGTATTGCTCATAATCAAATTCTATGCTACAAATATACGCCTTTTGTCGCAGAATTAACGACGAATGACGAACGAAGCTACTTCTCTAGATTTTCCCAGATAAACTGCAGAATCTCATCAAAACAGGTAGGACAATCAGGTTTGATGGGTGCTGTATGGGTACCATCTTTTATTTCGATGAAATGAGTTTTGATATTTACTTCCAATGCCTTGGCAATAATTGGTCTTGAACCATAAGCTGTTCCAAAGGGACTGCTCTGAGTATCAATGCGTACGGTGTAGTCGGTGTCGCTGTGGATGCACATGATAGGCGGATCGCCAGTCTTTATGCGCGACAAATCAGACATATTTCCCGCCATGGCTATTATTCCGGAAACCTGACTGGAATATCCCGGATTTCCGCTTCTTCCTTCAAGTCCTTCATATTCATTTAGTTCTGTTAGTTGAGACGGGCTTAGCTCATCTGAACTATTGACAAAGGCATTAAAAAGACCTATTTGTGCTCCTGCTGACCATCCGCCTGCGAAAATTCTGTCTGAATCTGCTCGATATCGATTCTCCGTAGCAGCGTCCTTTCTGAAATACCTGATTGCTGCCTTAAGATCATAAAGTGCACTATAAAAAGCTTTTTTATACTTCTCGCTACTGTTGGTTTCACCGGTTCTATAGTTGATGAGCGCAACAAGGTATCCTGCATGTGCCAGTTTTTTAGCCAGTGGGATCATCAGATTATAACTATGAGCAATAAGACTGGGGTCAAAGCCTCCGCCAGGGGCTAGAATAACCAAGGGGCGTGATGATAAGCGATCGCCATGGGGCTCATACACATTCATCCAGTGCTCTTCAGCTTGATTGCCATATATCACATCTTTGCTGATGTCGATTGTAGAGAAAACCGATTCAAGATAACGTTTGTTGGACTGCATTTCCAGATCAGGATTTTTTTCAGTAATGCATGATCCAAGAACCAAGTTGCTTAGTATAATGATCGCTATTGAGATACTGTTGAACAAAGGTTTCATTTAAGCCTGCTATGATAATATTTGTGCCAAGATAGTTTTTATTGTTGGCTTGTCTTTACCTATCTTCGTTGTCATGTCTGAAAGTCACTTTGATACTGTTCTGATTTACCCTAAGGAAAGTCTGAGCATTTTTGAGAACATAATTCCTTTAGGACTTGCAACTATTGCTGCTGTTCTTGAGGGAAATGGGTTTTCTGTTAAGATTGTTGATCTTACTCTGTATCGTGGAAATCTGATCAAAGACCTTCAAGCCTGGCAGCCATCGGTGATTGGGATTAGTGGAACTACTGTCACTAGAAAGGGTAGTTTTAAAGCAGCAAGACTCTCAAAAAAAGCTTTGCCAGAAACAACAGTTGTATATGGAGGTGTACATGCCACTTTTGCTGCTGAGGATACGCTTGAGAATATTCCTGAGATTGATTACATCATTAAGGGAGAGGGCGAGTATTCATTTCTTGAACTATGCCAACACATTATTAATAGAGGCTCAGAGGATATTTTTTCAATTTCAGGACTCTCATATAGAAGAGATGGCCAGATCTTTCACAATAAACCGGCACGCATAAATGATCTAAATAAGCTCCCTCAGCCAGCACGACATCTTTTTGACGAGAAGTATGGACTAAAGCTTGATTTCTATGATTTAGATGCTGACTTTATTATGACCAGTAGGGGGTGTCCTGCTGCATGTACTTTCTGCTCAGCCTCCAAAATGTTTCCAGGAGGTGTAAGACTAAGAAGTGCTGAGCTAATTAGGCCTGAAATTGTGAACCTTTTAGAGAATAAGGATATCAAGGCTTTGAAAATCTTTGATAGCACTTTTACAGCTAATCGTGAGCATGTTCTGGATTTTTGTCAGATGATAAGCGAATTTGATCTGAAGTGGGAGTGTGAGGTTCGTGCTGATACAGTTGATAAAGAGCTGTTAACCATCATGCGGGATGCTGGATGTTGTTATATAGATGTGGGAATGGAAACCGTAGATCCTGTATTATTGACAAACTTGCACAAGAATGTTGATGTTGAGCAACTTGAACAAGTTCTTCTGTGGTGTAGAGAGCTTGTAATTAAGGCTAAGGTCTTTTTTATTTTTGGACATCCGGGACAGAGTTTTAGCAGTTGTATGAAGGATCTTGATTACATTAAGAAGAATAGGAAAAAAATAGATTATATAGCTGCCTCTATCGGTATGAGGATCTATCCGGGGACCAGAATTGAGACAGATGCGAGGAAAATGGGACTTATTCGTGATAATTTTTCATGGGCCAGGTACAAAGCTCCTTTTAGCAATTATCTGATGTTTGAGTTTGGAGATGTAATGGTTTTGAGGCAAAAAGGACTGACTACTATTCACTTTCTGATGCTCATTATTCTGCTCGTTTTTAACAGACTAATTGCTCCTTTCTCTTATTATCGAAAAATCGTGATATATAACTTGCAGAAGTTGCTAGGATGAAAATTACAATTTTGTGTGAAAATCAGGCTAGTTATGCAGGGGCTAAAGTGTGTTTAGCCGAATGGGGTCTGTCTTTTTTTGTTGAAACTGACGGAGTGAAAATTCTTTTCGACACCGGACATACAGGTATTTACAAACATAACGCAGAACAACTTAATATTGATTTACATGATACAGATTTTGTTGTATTATCTCATTCACATTGGGATCATGCCGGAGGATTGCAGCATCACAATTTTATCAATAGTAAGAAGCTGATTCTTCATCCCTCCATACTTGAGAAATTACCTGCAAATGAATCTCAAAAGTTAAAATCTGATTTTGAAATAGTTGCCTCAGAGATTCCTTTAGAATTTGCTGACGATATCTTTTTTCTGGGTGAAATTCCGCGAAAGAACAGTTTTGAGAAAGGAATGTACAAAGACGATAAGATCCTTGATGATTCTGCAATAGCTGTAAAGTCAAAGAACGGAGTAATAGTGATTACCGGCTGTTCTCACTCAGGTATTTGCAATATATGTGATTATGCAAAAGAAGTTACAGGCCAAGAACTGTATGCTGTAATTGGTGGTTTTCATTTGTTTGAAAATGACCCAAAAGCAGTTAATGGTACTATTGACTATTTCAAAGCAGAAAAACCGAAATATCTTTACCCAATGCACTGTGTTGATTTTCCAACAATGTCCAAATTTCATCAAATATTCGGAGTCCAAAAATTATCAACAGGAGACAGAATAGAGCTTTAGTAAATTACTCAATAATAGTATTAAAAAGCAGCTTAAATGTGCCATCAGTTTGGTTACGATGTTGAGTTCTGAAACCTATTATTACTATTCGGCCTTTTCCGTAACTTGTTGTTATCATTGCCGACTTTTTTGCAATCTTCTTTTCTCCAATTAGCCATCCACTTTTCAGTATGTCTTTATTCTTATATCTGACTATTGTTTTATAATCTGCATTTGTTCTGCTTGGAGTAATTTCAAAAGCCGGACTAGAACGATGTAATATCAATCCTTCATCTGGCATCCCGTATGCCAGAGGGTTGGTATTATCGAAAGTAGCTTTAAGAGTAGAGCCCGGACAAAACAATTCAGTTGAGCTATAGCCTTCTGTAATGTTTCTAATTTTCACTCCAAACTCTTCAGCTACAAATTTGTATGATGAGCCAAGTGTAACAAGAGTTCCACCATTTTTTACAAATTTTATAAGCTCTTTAACTCCTTCTTTACCTATTCCACTTTTGTATTTCTCAGGATACTTTTCTGGTTTTCTTCTGCTACTTGCTGAATATATCCCTTTTATCCTTTCAGGAGAATCATCCGGAATAACAATAACATCCCAATTCTTATTAAGATCTCCATCAATAACCTCCTGACTCATCAAAGAATGGTAGGGGAAAGAGAAATTTTCAAAGCACAACCTTGTCCATCCTTCATCCATATTACCCCCATCATACCGTTGAAATAGAGCCAGTCGTTTGCGCTTAACACTATGAATATCCTCAGCAGGAAGATTATTAAGTGCATTAAAGTCAACGCCTGTTTCTTTGGCAATTTTCAGAATTTTGTCATTTGATGCTTTTGGAATTATGAAATCTCCCGGATGATAGGATGCAAAAGCCTTATCAAGTCTTTTGATTTTAATACCCTGATCTGCAAGTAAGTTAACAGCCTTAAAGCTATTATTTAATCGTCCATCGATAATAAATCCCTCATCTCCTGCTTCAAATCGACCAACTCTTATATCCTGACTTTTCAGAATAGTAAAATCACCTTTAACATCAATAGCCAAAGCATCAGCCCTAACCCCCATGAATTCATTCATATTATGAGTTGCCAGATCATAAGGATAAATAGGAGTACCATCTTCTTTGCGTGTCCAGGCATTATCGGCATAATGAGTTTCAACCAATAGATTTCGTATTAATCCCATTTTGGGTTGGGCAAGCGATATGATGTATGAGTCTTTCTGATAGTGCATTCCATCAACAGAAAACTCTTCATTGGCTTTTTGGATTTCTATACCGGATCTCAGGAGGGTATTAATCATTTTAACAGACGTAAGGTAATCATGCTGATTAGCAGGAATAATAACTGTCTTCACATCACTTTCAGCACCTCGTTGTGTTTGATTTTTTCCTTTCAGGTAGGCTGTTTTTAAAACTGTTTCTTTATTTCTTGCTGCCAAATCTATTAGTGACCAGGCAGATGATTTCTTTTGCTCAACAATATCTCGTAACCTCCACCATCCTCCTGGCCAAGGGTTTGGAAAAGTTGATTGAGCCTCATATTCAGGGAACATTCTGCTATTTGCTCTAAGTTGTTCAGGATGAATGTATACCGGACTTGCCAAACGAACGCCTGCCGATTCAGTTAACATGCCTGCGATATTATGAAATGGTGTTACCCAATGCCAGCCAAAATGTCCCCATCCTGCGAATTGCGCAGCATTTAGTACTCCCTGGAATCCTTGTTCCTCTAGTTTATAGGCTATATGAGAACCATACCAGCTAATTTCTCTCCATACCAGAGGATCTGCATAGGGACGAATAGGATCGCAATATGGAGGAACATAAAAGCGTGCTCCATATGAACCCATGTGGTGGTGATCGATATAAGCCTGAGGAGGCCAGTCAACAAACATCATTTTAGCGGTGTATTTTGATTCTACCAGATTCAAATAATCTCCATCTCTGTTATTATCATGGCCACAATACTTGTGGTACAGGTAAGGCATGCTTAGTCCTTCATATTCAGTTCCAACAGTTTCACGATACCAATCGGTTATCATTATTTGTCCGTCAGGATTAATACATGGAATCATGAAGTACAGAACATTATCCAGTATACGTTTTGTTTCTGTATCATTTCTTGATAATAGATCATAGGTAAGTTCAGGAGTCATTTGAGTTCCTCCTACCTCAGAAGCATGTAAGCTCATTGACTGAAAGATTACAGCTTTTCCTTCCTGTATGTACCTGTCAATAGTTTCTTCATCTACACCCCTCGGGTCAGAAATTGTTTTATTGATCATTTGCAGACGATCAAGATTTGACAGGTTCTCAGGGGATGAAATAATCAAGACTAGAAATGGGTGGCCTTCTGCTGAAGGACCCATGTTGATCACTTTCAGTCTGTTACTTTCTTTTTCGATCTTATAAAAGTATTCAACAATTTTATCCCAACGGGCAAGCTTTCTGTCTTCTCCCATTTGAAAGCCGAAGAATTGTTCTGGCGAAGTGATAGTGTTTTGAGCCTGTGAAGTATTGTCTTTAATACCGTATGCAGTGATAAGCAAAAAGACCAGCAAGAGACGAAAGACTTTTGATGATTTCATAATATCAAATACTTAGGTGAGTTTTAGTGTAGTAAATATATGAAGTTTGCAAGAAAAAGTAGTGTCGAAGAAGATGCTATTAGTCCTTTTTAACCCACCCCGGCCTCCCTAATTTTAGGGAGGGGGTTTAATTTGCACATATACAGGGTATTGCATTCCTTCTCCTTAGTGTTTAGCTTAGGGTGGATTAACCTGACAGTGGTGATGCGTCGCTAATATTATAAATAAAAGTAATCTATAAAGCAACTTTATTATTCCATTTTCGTAGTAAAGAGAGCGGAAGATTCAGAGCGCAGGGCTCAGGGCTCAAGGCTCAAGGCTCAGGGCTCAGGGCTCAAGGCTCAAGGCTCAGGTGGCGTTATGACATTGCGTTCCGATTCGGCATCACCTTTTTTCTTAAATACTAATATCTCCAATGAATAGAACTGAAGCAGAGAAACGCCTCAAGGCGACTTTCGGGTTTGATCATTTTTATGATGAGCAGTGGGAAGGAATTCAAGCCTTGCTGAACAGACAACGAGTTTTAATGATACAGAAAACTGGGTTTGGTAAATCGCTTGTTTTTCAATTTCCTGCTTGTCAATTAGACGGTACTACCATTGTTTTTTCACCCTTAATTGCCCTAATGAGAGAGCAGGTTAATCGATTGATTGATTTGGGTATACGAGCTACTGTATTAAATAGTACCCAGAGCTTTGAAGAAAAAGCAGAGGTGCTTAAAAAGGCTAAAGACGGATATTATAAACTCCTTTATATTGCGCCGGAGCGACAGGAGGATGTATCCTGGCTTGATGCTGTCAAAGAATTCAAAATAAGCATGGTGGTGATTGATGAAGCACATTGTATTTCTACATGGGGACATGATTTCCGACCTTCATACAGAAGAATTGTGAGTCTGATCAAACTACTGCCAGGGAAATTTCCTATTTTGGCTTGTACTGCTACAGCCACAATGAGTGTGCAAAATGATATTGAGAATCAACTGGGAGGGGAATTGACTATTCTTCGGGGAAATCTTTTAAGAGAGAATTTTAGTCTTAATGTTGTTTGGGCTGATTCACAAGAGGCCAAAATGTCTGGTGTGGTGAGTTTTCTGAGAAAAACTGAAGGTTCAGGAATTATTTACTGTGGAACACAGATTGAAACCGAAATCTACTCCAGATGGTTGCAATTTGTTGGGATAAATGCTGTAAACTATCATGGTGGTCTTGATGATGCAACCCGTAGGTCAGTTGAGACCGGATTGATGAAAAATTCCTATAAATGTGTTGTGGCAACCAATGCACTGGGAATGGGAATTGATAAGCCAGACATCCGATTTATCATCCACGTGCAGATTCCACCTTCACCATTGCATTATTATCAGGAAATTGGACGTGCAGGACGAGATGGAAAACCTACTAAAATAATTCTGTTTTACAATAGTGCTGATGACCAATTGCCACTCTCATTTATTGAGGGAAATCGACCTTCTGTAAGGCAATACCAGAAGACTATTGATGTACTAAAGGAAGAATCGCTCAAATTGCATGGAATAATTCGTCTAGTAAATATGAAGCAAACAGCCGTTAATGTTATTTTGAACGATTTAGTGGATCAGAAGATTGTTTCAGCTATTCAGCAAAGCAAGGGCAAGCTATATGAATTGCGATTTGGTGCTCCTGAACTTGATACTTCTTCTTTTGAACAATTGAGAGAGTTCAAGCTTAAGGAATTTGAGGAACTGAAAAAGTATCTCACCTCCAGTCTATGCCGTATGAAATTTTTGTGTAATTATTTAGGGGATGATCAGGAGAATGATTGTGGGAGTTGCGATTCAGATCGGGGTGAAAAATATGCTATCAGGGCTTCATCAGAATGGTTGGAGAAAATTAAGGAATTCAGAGAATCATATTTTCCGAAATTAAAGCTGGAGACAAAAAAATCTGTGTTATCAAATGGTGTAGCATCGTCATATTATGGCGTAACAGAGGTTGGGAATGCACTCCATCGATCTAAATATGAAAATGGTGGAGATTTTCCCGACTTTCTTTTGCGTCTGACATTAAAGGCATTTCGGGGATATTATGGACAAAAGAAATTTGATTTGATCATATTTGTGCCTCCAACAGAGTCAGGTGATTTGGTTAGAAATTTCGCAGAGAAAATATCGAAAGTTTTGAGAATCCAAATCAGTTACGATTTGAAGAAACGTAAGGAAACAAAGCCGCAAAAAGAATTTGAGTCTGCTATTGGAAAGAAAAGTAATGTATGCGGGGCTTTTATTTTTGAAGGAAATTCAATTAATGGTAAAAGGATTTTAATAATTGATGATATCTTTGACAGTGGGCATACGATAAAAGAAATTGCAAAAGTATTGCAAAAACATGGAGCTGTTGAGATTGCTCCTTTGGTAATTGCAAAAACTGTTGGAGGAAGATGAAATGAAACAAGAAGAACTCTCATTCTGGATGGCGCTGGCACATGCTACCGGGTTTTCTAATCGGAGGAAGATGGAGTATCTTATTCAAGCGGTTTTTAATGCCGGGATTTCTTTGGAAAGAGCTCTTGAGGATGTTAAGGATAAAAGCCTTGTTAGCTTTGAATTTGAACCAAAAGAAATCAGAGGCTTGAGTGAATCAATAGAGAATCTCCCAAATTTTAGTTTCCTTGCTGAAGAAGTTATTAATCAGAATATTCACCCGATATCTATTTTTGATTCTGAGTATCCGGTTGAATTAAAGAATAACCTGGGGAAATTGGCCCCCATTTTGCTTTATGTTAAGGGGAATACGGAACTATTGAATAAGCCTGGTGTTGCAATAGTTGGATCTCGATCATGTAGTTCGCAAGCTATTCAATTCACTAATTCTATTGCAAAGCAAATGACTGATCAGAGGAAGATCATTATTAGTGGCTTTGCAAAGGGAGTTGATCAACAGGCCTTGAACTCGGCTCTCGATCATCATGGTCAGAGTATTATCATTTTGCCCCAGGGAATTATGACCTATTCAAGCAAAAAGTATTATCCACACATAGTAAAAGGAGATGTGCTTGTTCTTAGTTCTTATCATCCCAAAACCCCCTGGTCGGTTGGCTTGGCAATGGATAGGAATAAAACTATTTATGGTCTGGCTAGTGAGATATTTGTAGCAGAGTCTGATACAAAAGGTGGGACCTGGGAGGGGGTGAGGGATGGCTTAAAGCGGGGACGCAAAATTTATATCAGGATCCCTGAGGATGGTGAGGAGAGTGGTAATCAGCAATTAATACACAATGGGGCTGTACCGGTTGATCTTTCAGGTGTTGAAGTGACAGTTCTGAATGACTCCAACTCAGACTATAGGAGGATTTTATCAGATGAAAAAATTGTTGAGGAAGTAGAGAAAGTCATAAAGGAAAACTCAGGGAAAGGAATGAGTTCATCCGATATTCTTATTGCACTTAAAATAGATGTAAAGTCACAGGGAATAGTAGCCATTTTAAAAAGATCAGAGAAATTTGTTCTGGAGAAATCAAGAGGAAAACTTTTATTCAAGTTAAATGATAGTCAGCCTGCAGTTCCCCGGCTTTTTTAACCTGATCATGTAATACATTTAACTAAACTAAAATCACAATAAAATGAAAAGTATTAAATCTCTATCTATCATTCTTTTATTTGTACTGATTCCTTTTTTGGCAGGTGCACAACATGAAAGCGTAGATCTTGAAATGGTCTATAAGATCAAGCAGTATGAAAAGTCAAAGTCTCAGATTGAGGAGCTATCATTCTGGATGACAGATTATCTTGGTCCTCGCCTTACGGCTTCTGCTGCAAAACTTAGGGCTAATGAATGGGTTAAGGAAAAATTTGAGGAGTACGGATTAGAGAATGCTGTTATCGATGAGGTTCGGTCTTTTAGTCGCGGAGGATGGGATAACAAGAAGACTTATGTTGCTATGACTGCACCATATTACAGCTCTTTTGCTGCAAACCCGAAAGCCTGGTCAGGCAGTACAAAGGGTCTGGTTAAAGGTGAGGTTGTATTGGTAGATATTAAAAGTGAGGAGGATCTTGAGAATTTCAAGGGCAAGCTGAAGGGTAAAATTGCTATTATGCCTTCATCTGCTACTTATGAGCCAAGCTTTGAGCCTTTGGCCACACGTTACACTGATGAAGAACTGGATGCACTTACTCAAGAGAGTCTTGGTGGTAGGGGTAGATATGGGAATTTTGATTATGCAGCTTACATGAAAGCCCAAAAGCTAAGACGTGCAGCAGCTGATTTTATGAAATCTGAGGGAGTTGCTGTGATAATTCATGGATCTGGACAATTTAACGTTCCTAGATCTACAGGAGTGAGCTATAAATCAGGTGAAAAAGAGCCAATTGCTGAGGTTAATCTACCGATTGAGGCTCATGGACGTATTGTACGATTGATAAAGCATGATGTTCCTGTTCACATGGAGGTTGATATCAAGAATAAGTTTATTAAAAGCGAGCAGGTAACAAATTTGATGGCCGAGATTCCTGGTACTGATCCTGATCTTAAGGATGAGATCGTTTTAATTGGCGGACACTTTGACTCCTGGCACGGAGGAACCGGAGCTGCTGATAATGCTTCAGGATGTATCGTGATGATGGAGGTTATGAGGATATTAAAAGAATTGGATGTTCAGCCACGACGTACTATCAGAATAGCTCTTTGGGGAGGTGAAGAACAAGGATTAAATGGATCAAGAGGATACGTTGAAAAATATATCAGAGATTCAAAAACCATGGAACTCAAACCTGGATTTGACAATTTTAATGTCTATTTCAATATGGATAATGGAACCGGAAAATACAGAGGGATTTATCTACAAGGAAACGAAATGATTCGTCCGGTTTTCGAAACCTGGTTGGCACCATTCGCTAGCATGGGCGCTTCAACAGTTTCCATTCGCAATACAAGCGGTACTGATCACCAGTCGTTTGATCCACTTGGATTACCTGCATTCCAGTTTATTCAGGATGATATCGAATACGGACGAGGATATCATACGGTAATGGATACTTATGAGCGATTGATAATGAGCGATTTAAAGCATAATGCCATAATTACTGCTGCATTAGTATATGAGGCGGCTATGCGAGATGAGAAATTGCCACGAAAGCCTTACGTAAAGCCAGATCCAAATGCCCGTAGAATGAGGTTCTAGGGGAGGATCGGTGATTCGGTGATTCTGTTATTTTATTTGCGGAAAACTTGAAATTCTTAGTCTGGCTGCTCCCATTGGTATTAATGTGATTTCCACTGCTGGTTCATTACTTACAACAGGGCTCATTGGAAGTTCGTTTACCAGATTTTTTTCATCCATAATCCATTCAGGGATCAGTTTGCCTTTTGTTCTGATTTCTATGGGGTTACCTGTATGCGTGAAGGGCATGTCTGATTCTGGATATCCTTTTTTGATGACTTCAAATGTCTTGACCGGATCATTATCTGATAGTACCAGGCCATAATTCCAAGGACTAGCAGGATAGATTCCCCATGCTGGCCATTTTTCTGTGCCACCTTCCTGAACATAGTTTTCCTCGATCTTCAATGAAAAGGACAAAGGACCATAATCTACCGAAACACTATTCTTATTTTCAGTCCACTCACGTATACTCAGATTCATCGGCAGAGCCAGTCGGATGACATCACCATTTGTCCATATTTTTTCAATACGGATATAAGAGGATAAATCAGCATAATCGAATTCTTCTCCGTTGACGCTGACCAAAGGGTTTTTGCACCATGTTGGGATTCTCAGATACAGAGGGAATTTTACCGGATCATCAGGATTTACAACAAACTCAACTACTTCGTCAAATGGGTAATGAGTAGATTCTTCAATAATCACTTCAATTCCTTTACCTACAAATGCAGTTACAGTGTTCTCAGAATATAAGGCTGCAACCAAGCCATTATCTGCAGTGGCCAACCATAAATGTTCAGCATAATAGGGCCATCCGTGTCCTTGATTGTGCTGGCAACAGCGATGCCTGTTCGGATCCATGTGGAACATTGGTCCGCCATTCTGAATACCGGGATTTTTAGGTACTTTATCTGATTGAACCATGTTTGGAGATTGCAGATATCTTAGCGCTTTCATGTCGGCTGTAAGTGCAGCCGGATAAGTATTAAACGCTACATCCTCACAGCGATCAGCCCATATAGGGTCGCCTGTAATCGTGTACAGAATTTCTGTGGATAGCATCATCTCAACCATTCCGCAGGTTTCAACGGCCTGACGTGGATCGGTATAGCCCTCGCGACAATTCTCATCACCGGCAAACATCCCCCCTGGTACTTGTCCGTACAGCTTCCTGATCTCTTCATAATTTCGATCAGATGCCACAAGGTGTTTATCATCTTTTGTCTGCATGTAGTATGTCGTAGGCTCACCAAAGCTTTGTGACATATTTACATTATGCCAGTTTGGGATGCCATCTGTCCAGTTAACTGATTTCTCATGAACTTTATTGGCCAGTTCGAGTAGTGTTTCATCTGCTGTTCTGTTATAAAGCCAATACACAGAATAAAGCAAGTCGCCGCCACGATTAGCAGGCCAGTATCCTACAAGAAATTGGTCTTCAGGAATAGTTTGGAGGTAATTTAAGTACTTTGTCATCAATGTAATAACTCGCTCGTCTTTGGAATAAGAGTAATAGTCCTGCAGAATAAAAAGCATTACCATATTTGGCCATAGATCGACTCTTCCCTTTAGGTTTGTGGCAGCACCTGTACGATCTTCATCCGGACCGAACCAGCCATCTTCTTTCTGACTATTTAGTACGGCCTCAATCCATAGCTGAGTTTCTTCAAGCATATCTTCTCGTTCTAGTAAATACGCAAGGTTGCTGTACCCTTTTAACCAGTATGGTAATTCCTCCCATCCATGGTCACCAGATCCATCTGTGCTAAGCCATGAATTATTTTCCTTGATTAAGAACTTGCTAATTTCTCCCAGATGTCCGAAATATCCATCCGCTTGTAGCTCCAGCTGTTTCTTTACCCATCCTCCGGGCTTGATTGATCCAACGGGGAGCTTGATGAATGGGGTGGATATCAGAGGTGATATATTACCTATGTAATTAATACTAGTTTGAGTTGTGTCTGGTAAGTCAATGCTTGTTACCATCGGAGTATTATCACAACTGATCAAAAGAGTCAGGCTGATAGCTGAAAGGATAAGCAGATTTTTCATGGTGAGGTTTTTAACTATTGGTTAGCGAGAAATGATACAAGATGTGGTATGAATTTCTTCTTCAGTAAGCAGTTGAATCAGGTATGCCCCGGGGGCAATATTTGTGCGGTTCCATAAAAGCAGATGTTCTCCGGGACTCAAAGGTTCTGACAGGAGTTTTTTTACTACAATACCCTGAAGGTTAATAATATTTACAATCACTTTTGAGTGTTTTGCCAGATTGAATGAAATTGTTGTTTGATCATTAAAAGGATTGGGATAGTTCTGGTGCAGAACTACATTAGTATTTGGCTGAGGATCAATGCTTGAAGAGCCGATCTGACTCCAGGTATATTGTCTGCTTCGTTCTCTTATGCCACCTGTTTGGCTGTTGGCTGAGTTGTATGTCCATGAGATTTTATTGGATCCTCCACCACCCAGAGTGGTGGCGAATAGTCTTTTTGAAGTAGCACCAAAGTATCGGTATTGATTAGCAGGATACTCACGATCATCCCAGGTTGCATCAACATGAATCCACCCATACGGTGGTAGATAGATCTGCGACCATCGGTGAAAAACCTCATCAATATAGGGTAGTTGTCCTCCGTTATAAGCTCCGGCTTCATATCGGGCCGGAATATGAGCAGCCCTGCACATAGCAATGAAGAGATAAGAGTATTCAGAGCAGGAACCATGTCCCTGGGTGAGAATTTGGGGTGCCTTATCCCATCTTCCATCCAATACGTAGTGGATTTCATTAATGATATAATCATGAATTTTTCTCGCTTTCCAATACATGTTTGTTTCTGTTCCAATTGCTTCAGTAACAGCATCTTTAACGATTTGATTGTGAATATCATAATAATCGCCATCTGCCAAATAACTGCTTTGGATAGAAGCTGAAACGTCTCTGATAGTACCAACTTCATCAGGAAAGATATAGTAACGCATGTCATACGTAGTAGCATCCATATTCATGTTAAACAGGATGCTGTCGCCCGGATTAATAGTATTGTTGTAGTATGCGAATCTTTGATCCCATTGATCGTTTGTAAAGCTTAGAGGATAAGGAGAAAAGACAATATCAGAATCCAGGTTTTGTTTGAGTGATGAATATGGCTGACTGATCCAGGTTCTGAGGTTCATAAAGGTGCTTCCAACATTTCTTATTGTCAGCTTATACTGCAGATGAGCATTGAGGGAATCAAGATATACTACTGGATTAGTACCGGTAGTATGCATTTTTTTCAAAGTTTTGGAGCTATTTCCTGCAATCCATAAATCGCTTCCATCCCAGCATATTCCGTAGGGAGAATCATTTGGAGAGGGAATAATCATGATAATTTTTTGATAATCGAGATCAATTTTATAGATCTCCTTCAAAGAATTGTCGGCGCACCACAGATACTTTCCGTCATAAGCCAGTCCGCGTGATGTGCCACCAGGTGCAGGTATAGTGTCTATATATTCACCGGTATCAGAGTTGAGCTTGTATATATGCTTTTTTTGACTGTCGGCATACCAAAGTGATCCTTGAATAAAAGTGATTCCTCTTGGTGTGCCGCTAACATTTATAGTTTTTATTGTTTGTCCGGAATCATCCAGTTGGTAAATCTTATTAGTTCGGTTTCCACTACACCACAAATTGGTGCCATCCCAGGCCAGACCAGTTGAATATGTATCAGGCGCTGGAAATGAGAGTAATACTTCTGCTGTTGATGGATCTATTTTACAGATCATATCTTCGCTATAATCGATCATCCATAAATGCGAGCCATCCCAGCAAATTCCGGTTGGTTGATGGTCTTCTCCAACAGATAATGTATTACTTACGTTTCCAATTTGTGCAAAAGAAGAAAAGGTGATAGACAGAGCTAATAACAGAAATAATAGTTTGCGCAATGTGATCATAAACAAAGGTAAGTAATTATTATCTTCACAATATGAAAACCAAGCTACTTCTTATAGCATTGATTCTGCATCTGATTTCTTGTAATTCTCCAATTGATTATACTTATCAGAAACTTGAGATTAATGGACTACCAGACAGCGTAAAAGTTGTGACATCAGGAGATCTGACCGGGTCAAAAAAAGCAGATCTGATATTTGGAAAAGATTCAACAGTAATGATTTATTCATTAAAAAATGATTCGGCGCATTTGATTTTCGAGCAGAGCCTGACCAACGAAGTTCTGAAGATTGCAGTTGGAGATGTAGATAATGATGGTGAGAATGAACTGGTTGTGGTTACCGGGAGGCGTAGATATGTGGAAACGGAAGTACGTGTTATCATGCTTGATTTTGTGAAAGAGGAATGGATAATCAGTGAATTATATGAGAAGCATTCGCTTCGTCCGCAACCAACTGAATTAATCATTGCTAAATATCCTGAACAGGATCATAATTCAATTTTAGTATCCTATTTTGAATCCAAATATTTAATTGAAACTGTTCGTATTTTCCGTTCAGATGGTGAATGGAAGAATGAAGTGATTGCTGGTAAGCGTATGGCTATGGCTATGGACCTTGGCCTATTTAGCTCAGACGATTCAACAGATCCGAAGATGGAAATAGTGGTTGGTAGAGTTTATGGTGATGAAATTGGCATGGTGGGAGAATCTTATTTCCTTGGGTCTGATGAATTATTGCCTTCAAAACGCGGAGTTAAGGCTGTAAGGATTGGTGATGGTGATAACGATGGAGAAAATGAAATATATGTGGGTGATGGGTGGCATCAAGACTATGGTAAAATTGCACGTGGTCGTTTGGCTGAGATTGATATTTTGAATTCTGATTATTCATATTCGTTAATCGAGGATGTAAAATACCAATACGAGACTTCTCAGATTGAAATTGCTGATGTGAATGAGGATGGACTAAACGAGGTAATAACGCGTGGAAATCGCTCATTTAGGATTTATCAAAAAGTGGAGGACGAATGGACTGTCTTCACAGATTCTGTGTTTCCTGTTGGGCAATTTACGATCGGAGATGTTGTTGGTAATTCCCATTCAGAGGTGATTTTTACCGGACCTGAGGTTCAGATCTATAATTTTGGAAATATTGAATTTAGTACCGAACTGGGAGAAGAGATGATTACCGAACGTATTAATCCGGATTCAATAATTGGTAATCCTGCACCTGAATTGAGCATGCTGAAATGGTATAACGGCAGTTTTGCAGGCTTATACAATAGTAAAGGCAAGGTGATTCTTCTTGATTTCTGGGCAACCTGGTGTGGACCATGTATTAAAACCTTCCCTGATATGGAAAGATTTCAGAAAACCTACGGACCAAAGGGATTACAAATTTTAGGAATTACACGTATTGATAATCGTCAGAATCAAGCTGACATTGAGGCTTTTATAGAAAATCAGGAGTTTGTGTATCCAATCGGACTGTCAGAAGAGTCGTTGAATAATCTGGTTTATGGAGTAGGGGGCATTCCTCATGTAGTTTTGATTGATAAAAAAAGTGTAGTAAGGTATTATAAAGTAGGTTCAGGAGATCCAACAGAGCTGGAGGAGAAGATTATTAGTTTGTTAGGGGAATAGTTAATTGGCACATTGGCACATTGGCACATTGAATGTATTATGATAGAGTTTATTTTAAACAACACTTTGATAAGAACAGATAATCCTCAGGGAATGTCGCTTCTTGATTTTATTCGTGTTGAGATGGGCTTGACAGGCACAAAAATTGGATGCAGAGAAGGAGATTGCGGAGCTTGTACCGTAATGCTTGGTGAGCTTGTTGATGGCAGTATAAAGTATAAATCAATTGTTTCGTGTCTTACACCGTTGGGTAGTGTTCATGGTAAGCATGTTGTAAGTGTTGAAGGACTACAGGGTGAAACGCTATCTCCTGTTCAGCAGGCTATTGTGAATCACTCTGGAACACAATGTGGGTTTTGTACCCCTGGATTTGTAATGTCACTTTTTTCTCATAGCCTATCAGAGGATGTTGCTGATTTCAAAAAGACCCTGGCTTCCATTGATGGAAATATTTGTCGCTGTACTGGATATAAATCCATTGAAAAAGCTGCTAAGGAGATATGGGAATTGAATCAGACCAGAAAGAATGAGGATGCTGTTAAATGGATGGTTGACAACGAATATTTACCAGTTTACTTCTCCACTATAGTCGATCGTCTGGGGGTAATTTATGCTTCAAATAAGTCTATTCATGAAGAGAGAATTATTATAGGAGGGGGCACAGACTTAATGGTGCAAAAGGCTGATGCCCTCGCAGAAGCAAATCTACACTTACCATCGCTTAAGAGGGTTGCAAATAGAATACAGATAAAGAATGGCATTTGTGTGATTAGTGCTCAGGCAACAGCAAATGATATTTTGCAGTCGGATGAGCTGAAGCATTATTTTCCGAAAATTCAAACACACTTAAAACTTGTTTCATCAACTCCTATAAGAAATATGGGAACTCTGGGCGGAAATATTATCAATGCTTCTCCTATTGGAGATCTCATTGTCTACTTTCTTGCCTTGGATGCTAAGTTATTGATTAGTAGTATTGATAGAGAGCAAAGAGAGCTCGCGCTAAAAGACTTTTATTTGGGATATAAGCTCTTGGATTTTCAGGAGACAGATTATTTAGAGGAGGTCAGTTTTCGTTTGCCTGAACAAAGTGACCATTTTAACTTTGAGAAAGTCAGCAAGAGAGAACACCTTGATATTGCGAGTGTGAATACTGCGGTTTTGATAAATATTGAGAATAGCCTTATTAATAATATCCGGTTATCCGCCGGAGGTATTGCTCCAATTCCTATGTATTTGAAGAACACATGTGAGTATTTGCATGGGAAGAAACCTGAAATGGAAATTCTGATTCAGGCTAACAAGATATTGCAGAAGGAGATTTCTCCGATAAGTGATATCAGGGGAAGTGAAGAGTATAAAAGATTGCTGATGCGACAATTGTTTTTTGCTCATTTTATTGAGTTGTTTCCAGAGGAATTTAGTTATGAAAAATATTGATTCAAAAGGGCACGTAACAGGAAAGTCGATCTTCCTGGATGATATTCCGCTTATCATGGGAAGCCTGCATGCCGTTGTTTTTGCGTCATCATGTGCACATGGAAAAATAGTGAAGCTCGATGTTTCAGCTGCGCTAAAGGTTCCCAGACTCATTAGGATTTTCACTTATCAGGATATTCCGGGTGAAAATCAAATAGGGGGTATCATTCCGGATGAGCCCTTACTGGCAGAGGGTGAAGTTCATTTTACAGGACAGCCGATTGCAATTATTGTGGCAGAGACGGAGATGGCGGCACGTAAGGCCAGGAACCTGATTCATGTTGAGTATGAAGAATTGCTTGTTCAGACTGATCCGAGGGAGGCATTTAAAAATGGAGATTTGCTATTTCCTCCGCGTGTTTTTCAGATTGGCAATATCGGTAGTGCATGGGAAAAGTGTGATCATATTATTGAAGGAAAAGCTGAGAGTGGAGGGCAGGAGCATCTTTATCTTGAAACGCAGGGATCGTATGCTTATCCAACTGAAAAGGGTAGTCTTATTGTTAACTCATCCACTCAGGGTCCTACTATTGTACAAAAAATGATTGCCAGGGTTTTGGGAATATCAATGCATAAGATTGAGGTGGATGTTCGACGATTGGGAGGAGCATTCGGAGGAAAAGAAGACCAGGCAACTCCATGGGCTGCGATGGCTGCGATGACTGCGCAGATTTTGCAAAAACCGGTAAAACTTGTTTTGAGTCGTGAAGATGATCTGTACATGACCGGCAAAAGGCATCCCTATTCCAGCGATTTTAAAATGGGCCTTACAAAAGACTTGAAAATATTGGCTTTGGAGCTGAGCTTTTTTCAAAATGGTGGTGCTGCTACCGATCTATCTCCAGCCATTCTTGAGAGATCATTATTTCATGCTACCAATAGCTATTTTGTTCCAAATGTTAAGGCCACAGCATATAGTTGTAAGACAAACCTACCGCCCAATACTGCTTTTAGGGGGTTTGGTGCTCCTCAGGCTATGTTTGTTATGGAATCAGCAATTGCAAAGTCTGCTGGTGAACTAAATATTCCTACAAGAAGGATTCAGGAGAAGAATCTTATCAGGGATGGTCAGGAATTCCCCTATGGTCAGATTGCACAAAATGCTAATGCTGTTTCTTCATGGAAAGAAGCTGTAAAAGTCTATGATGTTGAAAAAAGGATAGCTGAGATTGAGGCCTTCAATAAGGGAAATGCTCTGATTAAAAAAGGGATAGCAATGATGCCTGTTTGTTTTGGTGTTTCATTTACCAAAACACCTATGAATCAGGCACGTGCCTTAGTTCATATTTATCAGGATGGTAGCATTGGGATTAGCACAGGTGCAGTGGAGATGGGACAGGGGGTGAATACCAAAATGAAGCAGGTTGCTGCTGATGTTTTTTCAGTTGAGGTAGACAGGATTAAGCTTGAAACCACGAATACTACACGAGTAGCAAATACTTCGCCAACAGCAGCCAGTTCTGGTGCCGACCTGAATGGAAAGGCTTTGCAAAATGCTTGCTTGTCGTTATTGAAACGACTAAAGGGTACTGCTCTAAAAATGATTGTGAGTCCTGTTGATGATATCACTTTTAAAAATGAAATGGTTTATGCTGATGGAAAACCAACAGATATCAGATGGGAGAGTATAATTGAAACAGCTTTTCTTGATCGGGTAAACCTCAGCGAGAATGGGCATTATGCTACACCTATGATTCATTTTGATAAAAATAAAGAGAAAGGACATCCATTTACTTATCATG
>JAGLDP010000027.1 GCA_023145515.1 Bacteroidales bacterium | reverse complement strand
ATAGCCATGCCCGGTGTTGTGGAGCGAGGTCTTACCGAAGAGCATCTGCGCTATGAAGCAGAGCAAATGCAGCTGTTGATTATGCCAAAATTAGTTGAGATTGGTCATATTAATCCTGGCCGTTGGAAGCATATAGCCGATACTTATGTTAGTTTAGGAATGCTTGATCCTGACTACTCACTCGAGGGATTTATTTACGAACCAGCCCCTCCAGTAGATTCCCGTTGGATATATGTTTTACTTTTTGGGTTGGCTGGGATTGCGGTTGCTGCAACTATGGGTTGGTTTGTGAATCGGCAATTGCGAAGATTAGTTACCAGGAGTACACACAATATGACTATTGCAATGGAAAAAGCCAAAGAGAGCGATCGCCTTAAATCGGCTTTCTTAGCAAATATGAGTCATGAGATACGCACTCCCATGAATGGAATACTGGGCTTTGCAGAACTGTTGAAAGAACCAGGACTCTCAGGTGATGAAATTCACAAGTATGTAGAAGTAATCGAATCGAGTGGCGACCGTATGCTAAACACTATAAACGATTTGATTGATATTTCTAAAATTGAAGCAGGTCAAACGGAAGTTGAGGTTTCCCTTGTTATTATTAACGAGTTAAGCTACAATCTTTATTCTTTCTTCAAGCCAGAAGCTGAGAAGAAAGGCTTGCAGATTTTTCGCAAGAATACACTGTCAGACAAAGAGATAATCATAAAAACGGATAAGGAGAAGCTGTATGCAGCTTTGACTAACCTTATCAAAAATTCAATTAAGTATACCAATAAGGGTAGTATTGAATTTGGCTGTCAGTTAAAAGATAAATCCATTGAATTTTTTGTTAAAGACACAGGTATTGGCATTCCAAAAGACCTTCAAGAGAGTGTTTTCGACCGCTTTATACAGGCTGATAGACATAAGTCCAGATCTTATGAGGGTGCCGGATTAGGTTTGTCCATAACTAAGGCTTACGTAGAAATGCTTGGAGGAGAAATCTGGTTAGAATCAGAAGAGGGCAAAGGATCGCAGTTTTATTTTACGATTCCATATCGACCCAAATCAAAAGATTAGAAAAATGAAAGACTCACTGAAGAAAATTAAACAGCGATGATGAAATATACTTGGTGGATTGTTGTGGTCTGGACATTGATACTGGGAGGCTTATTGCTTCGTGATCTTGTTATTCTTAAGGATGCGACACAGAGTTTGGCAATCAGAGAGGCACGTGCTCATTTTCAAAAGGATGAGGCTTTTCGATTTTGGGCAGCTACTCATGGGGGATTCTACGTTCCTGTAGATGAACGTACTCCTCCCAGTCCTTATTTAGACCATATTTTTGAAAGAGACATCGAAACACCATCAGGAGTTCAGCTGACACTGATGAATCCTGCTTATGCTATGCGACAGATGAATGAAGATTTTGCAGAAACTTATGGTGTAGCAGGACATATAACCAGTTTGCTTCCTTTACGTAAGGAAAATGCTCCTGATGATTGGGAGGAGATTGCTCTGGAATCTTTCGAAAAAGGAGAAAGCGAAGTGCTTGAATTTACTGCAATTGAAGGGCAGCCTTTTCTACGCCTGATGCAGCCTCTTATAACCCAGGAGGGTTGCCTTAAATGTCATGCCCATCAAGGCTATGTTGTTGGAGATGTGCGTGGAGGTGTTAGTATCTCTCTACCTCTGATAGCTTATGCGATCGAAGAAAAACAAGCTAGAAATGCTCACGAATTGTCGTTTGTACTGATCTGGATATTTGGATTTGGTATTATTATTCAGGGTTCAAGAGTAGTTAAGAAGGGTAATTTCAAAAAGGATCTTGCATACAAAAGGATGGATGAGTCATATAGTCAGCTTGAAACTAAAGTGGAAGAACGAACGACCAAACTAACTCAGATTAATCAGGATTTACAAGCCGAAATTATTTCGCGGGAACAAACTGAGGAGGCTAATACCCGTCTGGGACGTATTCTTGATGATTCACTCAGTGAGATCTATATTTTCGATGCTGATACACTACACTTTACTCAGGTTAATCGGGGAGGATGTGAAAACTTGGGGTATAGTCTGGATGAGTTTAAAACTATGACACCGCTAGACTTAATTCCTGAGTTTAGTGCTAAGAGATTTACAGATCTTATTCAACCCCTGCGTGATGGATTTCAGAATAAAATTCTGGTGGAGACTATTCACAAGCGAAAAGATGACTCGACTTACCCAATTAAGGTACATCTACAGATGTCTGATTCGCTCTTTGTTGCTATTATCTCAGATATGTCTGAGCGGCACCAGGTTGAAAAGGCACTGAGTCAAAGCGAAGAAAGATATGTGGGTATTATTCAGAGTACAGCAAGTTGCATAGTCGTATTTGAAGCAATAGATAAGGGACAGGATTTTCTTATAGTTGATTTTAACCCAATGGCTGAAAAAGTTGAAAATATTTCAAAAGAAGAAGTGATTGGACGAAAGGTTACTGAGGTTTTTCCGGGAGTAGTGGACTTCGGACTATTTAAAGTGTTTCAGTATGTGTGGGAGACTGGTAATCCGAAACTTTTTCCGGTATCCGTTTATAAAGACGACAGGATTCAGGGATACAGGGAGAATTATGTATATAAATTGCCATCAGGAGAGCTTGTTTCTGTTTATCAGGACTTAACAGAGAAAAAACTCATTGAGGAAGAGCTGGCTAAGCACCGCTTAAATCTTGAAGAAATTGTAGAGGAGAGAACAAAAGAGGTGGAAGAAAAAAATAAGGAGCTTAATGATGCAATGAAAGTGTTTGTTGGCCGGGAGCTTACGATCAGGGATTTGCAAAAGAGAATAATTGAATTGGGAGGATGATTTAGGGCTCAAGGCTCAAGGCTCAGGGCTCAGGGCTCAAGGCTCAAGGCGCGAGGGGTTGTTTAACTGGTGATTGAGAGTAAATATATGAGGAAAATAGCATTTAAAAGTATTCGTGGTCGTCTTATTTTCTGGTTTTTTATTATGGCATTTTTGCCTTTGTTTGCTGGTTTAGTGACAATCTATATCAAGGGGAAAAAGACGATTGAAGAAGAAGCAATAGAAAGGCTTGTTTCAATTCGTGATTTAAAGGTGCAGCAAGTAGAAAAGTGGTTATTTGAAAGGATAGGAGATGTGCAGGTAATGGCTGGAGACTATGAGATCAGGAGCCTTGAGAAAATTTTTGAGAAACAGACAAAATCAGCTAAAGAAATTGCAATAATTGAGAACGCGAGAGAACTCCTGAATAGGAATATAAGGAATTATGGAGATTATGAAGAGATTTTTATTGTTGGAGCTAATACCGGAATAATTGAAATTTCAAGCGACACTAACTCTGAAGGAAATAATAAATCTAAGGAGATGTATTTCACTGGTCCATTAGAATCAGGAAAACTTTTTGTCAAAGACATTTATTTCTCACAAACTCTTAATCGGCCACAAATGACCATTTCTTCTCCGATTTATTGTTTAGAACATGGTGATCATATTGTTGGGATTTTAGTTGCCAGAATCAATCTGGAACATTCGCTATATTCATTATTGGGTAACAGAGTCGGTTTAGGTGAAACAGGTGAAACTCTTATTGTGAATAAGAATGTTGTAGCCTTAAATGAGCTTAGGTGGTATGAAGATGCTCCCACAAAACTTAAGATAAAGGATGAACCTACTGTTAATGCTTCGCTAGGGGAAACAGGAGTGACAAAAACGCTCGATTATCGTGGTGAAGAGGTTTTGACTGCTTATAGCCATATTGACAGAATAGGCTGGGGTTTTATATGTAAACAGGATATGTATGAGTTAAATTCACCGGTTCGTGATAGGGTGAAAAACTTTATTATCCTGTTTGTAGTTTCTGCCTTTTTGATCGTTTTGATTGTGTTTTGGATAATAAAAAGAATTGCAAAACCAATTGTGGATATGGATAATGCCACCCGGAAGATCAGCAGCGGTGATTACTCAGTCAGGACAGTGGTAAATTCCAAAGACGAATTCGCTTCGCTGGCAGATTCGATTAATGAGATGACGGCTTCAATTGAATCTCGCATTGTTACTAAAAAAGCGGTTGCGGAGATTTCAGAAATGATGATCGGACAATCAAGTATGCAAGGATTTGGAACGAAGTTGCTGCAGCAGCTTATGGAAATCACAGGAGCCAACATGAGTACTTTTTATATTCTGAATGAGGGATCGTCAGTATTTGAGCATTTTACATCTATTGGTGCTAATTCAGAATTGTTACAGTCGTTTAATGCTGAGAATCCAGAGGGCGAATTTGGTATTGTGCTTTCGCGAAAGAGGATTTATTATCTGCAGAACATTCCGGAGAATACAGTCTTCAAATTTAAAACCACCGCTGGAGAGGCTGTGCCTAAAGAAATAATTACAATCCCGGTATTGGTTGAAGCCAGAGTTGTTGCCATTATTTCACTTGTGAACATGCAAAAGTTCAGTAAAGAATGTTACGATATTCTCGAACAATCCTGGACCTCAATAAATACATCTTATTCGTCATTGATATCGAATGAAAGAACCCGGATTCTTGCTGAGCATCTATACAAAACCAATCAGCAACTGGAAGCCCAAGCTGAAGAATTACAGGATCAAGCTGAAGAGTTGCAGCAGCAATCTGAGGAGTTGCAGGATCAGACAGAAGAATTGCAACAGTCTTCAGAAGAGCTGCAGAAACAAAATATTGAACTAGATGCTCAGAAAAAACAAGTAGAGGCAGCCAACAAACTAAAAAGCGAATTTTTGTCAAATATGAGCCACGAACTCAGAACTCCCCTGAATTCCATTATGGCACTTTCAAGCGTATTAATATCACAGACTAAGGATAAGCTCAACGATGAAGAAAATGGATATCTTGAAATAATTGAACGTAATGGAAGAAGGCTTCTTGCCTTGATTAATGATATTCTCGATCTGTCAAAGATAGAAGCTGGTAGAATGGATACTCTACCAGAGTTAGTTTCAATTGGCTCTCTGCTTAAAATAGCTATTGAGAACATGCAGGCATTGTGTGAGAAGAAAGGTTTGACAATATCAATAAGTATACCTGATAATTTACCTGAAGTAGAGACTGATGCTTCCAAGCTTCACCAGATTCTAACCAATATAGTAGGCAATGCAGTTAAATTTACAGAAAAGGGTAGTGTGGATGTTTCTGTTAAACTGGATATAGATAATATAATAATTCATGTGAAGGATAGTGGTATTGGGATATCAGAAGAAATTCTGCCTCACATATTTGAAGAGTTCAGACAAGCAGATGGTTCATCTTCCCGCCTTTATGAAGGCACCGGACTCGGTCTTGCTATTGCCAACAAATTAACTCTGATTCTTGGGGGGCATATTGATGTGGAAAGTGAAATAGGAAAGGGCTCTGTTTTCTCACTCACTTTTCCGCTTAGGTGGTATGAGAAAAGACGAATTTCTAATAATGATGCCTTTGAGACAATCGCATGGCAATCTCAGGAGAGTGCAAATGCAGTCAATGAAGAAATTTCCGAAACCAGAATTATGACAATAGAAGATAACCCGGGTGAAAAGTCGAAGGTCAAAGGTCGACGGTCTGTTGTGGATATTTTGATTGTTGAGGGTAATCCAGACAATATGGTTACGATTAAAGCAATATTAAAAGGGAAATACAATACTACTGAAGCCTCTGATGCCGAAAAGGGATTGAAAATGGTTAAGGATAATAAGCCTGGCCTGATTCTTCTTGATATGTCACTACCTAAAATGAGCGGAGATGCAGCAGTTAAAGCTCTGAAGAATAATAGTGAGACTCAGGATGTTATTATAGTTGCAGTTACGGCCCAGACAATGAAAGGCGACAGGGAAAAATTCATTAAAATGGGATGCGATGGCTATGTGTCGAAACCAATTGACCAAGAAGCCTTATTCAGCGAGATTTTAAGATTGGCGAAAATATGAAAAGTATACTTGCTATTGATGATCAGAAAGACAACCTTATTACAATTAAGGCTGTTATTAAAAACAATTTGCCTGAGTGTGAGGTTATCACTGCCCTTTCTGGTATTGAGGGAATTGAAATGGCCAGAGCAAAGCAGCCAGATACTATTCTGCTAGATATCATTATGCCCGAAATGGATGGGTATGAGGTTTGCAAAAGACTTAAGGAAGATGAATTGGTTAAGCATATTCCGGTGATAATGGTAACTGCAATCAGAACAGATCCGGAAAGCCGAATTAAAGGTCTGAACATTGGTGCTGATGCGTTTTTAGCAAAACCAATTGATCCTGTTGAACTCTCGGCTCAAGTAAATGTTATGCTTCGGATTAAGGAGGCCGAAGACAAGTTGCGCGAGGATAAGGAAAGCTTAGAAAACACCATTTTGAACAGGACAAGGGAGCTTTTGATCATTAATAAGGGCTTTGAATTGGAAATTTCAGAGCGCAAGCGGACAGAGCAAATACAAAAAGTATTATACAATATCTCTAAAGCAGTTTCTACAACTGACAATCTTAATAATCTGATTATTCTGATACAAAAGGAACTGGGTGCTATTATTGATACAAGTAATTTCTTTGTTGCTCTATATGACTTGGAAACCAATATGTTTTCTGTTCCGTATCTCTTAGATCAAAAGGATGAGTTTGATACTTTTCCTGCAGGTAAAACGCTTACAAATTATGTGAATAAAACTCAAAAGTCTCTTTTAGGCACAAAAGAAAGGGTAAAGGCATTAGTTGAGTCTGGTGATGTTGAAATGCATGGTACAGATTCCGAAATATGGCTGGGTGTACCACTTATCATTGAAGGAAACGTAACTGGTGTTCTGGCTGTTCAAAGTTATACTGATAAAAATGCATTTAATGAATCAGATTTAAAACTGCTTGAATTTATTTCTAATCAGGTTGGCTTATCCATATATCGTAAGAAAGCTGAAGAGGATTTAGTTGTGGCTCTGGCAAAAGCCAAAGAGAGTGACAGCCTGAAATCGGCATTCCTGGCCAATATGAGCCATGAGATACGTACACCGATGAATGGAATACTTGGTTTTGCTGAGCTTTTAAAAGAACCAGATTTATCAAGTACTGAGATTAAAAACTATGTGAGTGTAATCGAGTCAAGTGGCGATCGGATGCTTAATACCATCAATGACCTGATCGATATTTCCAAAATAGAAGCAGGTCAAATGGAAATTACTGATTCAATAACCATTATAAGTGAGTTAACAGACAGCCTTTATGCATTCTTTAAACCTGAGACAGAGAAGAAGGGAGTGCAACTTTTTTGTAGTAATTCTCTTTCGGGCAAAGAGACCACAATTAAAACAGACAAGGCGAAACTATATGCAACTCTTTCCAACCTGATTAAAAATTCCATTAAATATACCCATGCAGGAAGTATTGAATTTGGCTGTTATGTGACAAATAGTTTTGTCGAATTCTTTGTGAAAGACACAGGTATAGGAATATCGATTGACAGACAGCAGGATATATTCGATCGCTTTGTTCAGGTAGATCTTGGTCAGACCAGAGCTTATGAAGGCGCCGGGCTGGGACTCTCAATTACCAAAGCATACGTGGAAATGCTTGGAGGGGAGATACGGGTTGAATCTGAAGAAGGCAAAGGGTCACAGTTTTATTTTACTATCCCATATAATATCATTATGAAGGAGCAAGAAGCTAAAAAACTCAAAATACTTATTGCCGAAGATGATGAAGTAGCTGATTTGCACCTTACAATAATTCTCGAAGGCCTGAAAAGGGAAATCTTTCATGCAAGAACAGGGATGGAAGCTGTTGAGTTTTGTAGAAATAGTCCGGATACTGACCTGATACTCATGGATATAAAAATGCCGGAAATTGATGGATATGAAGCGGTCAGACAAATACGTGAGTTCAATAAGAAGGTAGTTATTATTGCCCAAACTGCATATGCTCTTGAAGGAGACAGAGAGCAGGCGCTTTCAGCAGGTTGCAATGATTATATAGCAAAACCGTTTAAAAAGGACGCACTATTGGCTTTGCTTGAAAGCTATCTTGACATTGGCCAAAAAGAATCACATAAATCAGATTGAAATCGTTTATTTGGTTTTGGTCGTCAGCGTTTTCTCTCTCAATATCCCAAATTTATACCTTTATCAACAGCCGGCACACCTTTCTCCATCCACTCTGGCATAGGTTCCCCCTTGAGGTAATGATCAAAGAACTGAGCCAGTCTGATCTGGAAATCATGCTTGTCTTCTAATCGGGTAGGCCAGTGATCGGCATTATTGTAATTCAATAACCATGCTGGTTTACCTAGTCGTCTTAAGGCAATGAAATACTCTATTCCCTGATACCACGGTACTGCTCCATCATCATCATTATGCATGATAAGTATTGGTGTTTGTACTTTGTCCATTGTAAACAGAGGAGAGTTCTCTATGTACCTAAGAGGAGATTCCCATATCGATTTCCCGATTCGGCTCTGAGTATGTTCGTATTGAAAAGAGCGATTCTTCCCTGATCCCCACCGGATACCTCCATAGGCACTAAACATATTCACAACTGGTGCCCCACTTTCAATAGCAGCAAATAAATTAGTTCTGGTTGCAAGATATGCCACCTGATATCCACCCCAACTATGTCCTTGAGCACCAATTGCTTTCTCGTCTACAAATCCTTTTTGAATCAGTGCAGTAATGCCGGGCATGACACAATTGAAAGCATCTTCTCCAGGGTATCCCTCTTTATAATAAACATCCGGATTGAAGATTAAATAACCCTGACTCGTGTAATAATGATAGTCAATGGTTGATCTTCCTCTTTCAGGAATATGATGTCCGAATAATCCTTGAGAGCTTTTTTCATAGAAATTTACAATCATCGGATACTTCTTATTCGGGTCAAAATCCTGAGGCTTATGCAAAGTGCCTTCAAGTTTACGCCCGTCTAAAGATGTCCAGCTAACTAATTCGGCTGTTCCCCATAAAAACTCTTTTTGTTGAGGGTTGGCATCAGAAATCTGTACTATATTTTTGAATTTTAGCTTAGAGCTCAGAAGATTTGGAAAGATTTGAAAATCCTCCTTTGTAAAAACCACTACATCCTCATTTTTAGCCTTAAGAGGAGTACTCAACTTATAAGATCCATATAGAATAGCCTTGGGCCTTATGCCTCCTGCCTTATGTCCTATGCTTTTACTGAGAGACCATGAAAAGTATCCATCTTCACGAGTGATTTCATTATGACCTTTGAGAAGTTTAATCTTATCAGAATCAATGCCTTTTTGCCGACTTTCGGTACGATCAAAGTCGATAATTCTGTAGGCAATACCATCCTCAGGATTTGCTTTTGTTAGATTCTTCGGACGAACAGAATTTCTTGGATCTAAGAGCCAGATATTATGCCGATCATATATAATCAAGGCCTTGTCGTCTTTTAACCACCCCGCTTCTCCATAGGCTCTTGGTGGATTTGGTACATCATTTAATTCATTGGCGGTTTGAATACTCTGTGCATTGGTCAATTCATATTCTTTACCAGTGGCTATCTCATAACTGTTCCAGGTAGTGTCAATAGAATTGTGCCAGTACAGAAATGTGCCATTCGGAGAAACAGAAGGACGAATTCTAATGTCTTTTTTGATTAGTTCCTTTTCACCCGATTTAATGTCGATGAGGTAAATGTCGTTGTGAGATGGACTACCTTCCCACATGCTCTGTACTGCATATGGTAAATTTGATAAGGCCACTACCTTATCTGCATCGCCGGTTTTGATAAGACTGATACTACTTAAATCTTTTGTTTGAAGCAATACCAATTTGCTAGAATCAAAATGATATACAGCTGTATACGTTTTTTTAGAATCTCTCGATTTGTTTTTTAATTGCACTGTTTGCAGAACCGGTTCATTCCAATGCCAAATATCCAAAACAGGTTTCTCTTCATCCAAAATAGTGGTGTCTTTCTCTGCTGGAATAGGAGATAGTCCCATGAATAATCGCTGTCCTGAATCAGAAAAAGATAATCTTCCATTTTTACGTACTTCCCAATTTTCTGGAAGCCCACTAGTGCTTTCATCTACAATCTCAAGAGCCGTATTGCTCCCATTCCAGGAGAATAAACTATACTTAGATTTTTTCTTTCTTTCTTTCTCATCGCGTACATCCGCAAGAAAAGCTCCTTTTGAACCATTTTTGGTGACTGTAAGTTGCTTGTAGTCAGCTGGTCCTTTGTGAATATGAGTAAGTTTGCCACTGAGAATATCAACATGATATAATCCAGCCGTAAATTCTTTTTCATCACCTGTTGAAACAAAGATCAATACCTCCTTCTCAGCAGCAAATTGATAGTTGGTGACAAATGGATAAGAAGTGGTTTCCATAGTTTCAAAATCCAAAACCAGCAACTCCCGTCCGTTCTTATCAGACTCCTCTTTTTCCTTCTCCTTCTCTTTCTCCTTTTCACTTTTCCTATCGAGCTGATAAGCGAGACAAGTCCATTTAGCTGGAAGTTGAAATGACTTCATCCTGGGAAAAGTATCTATTTCAGAGGTTTCCAGATTATATACCCCCAGGGTAGCCATGGGCATCTTATCCTTTTTAGTTTTCTTTAGTTTAAGTGCACGAAGCTCTTTGCTTTTAGGCTGAATAGTAAAAACAACATACTTTGAGTTCTCAGTTATGACTGAGCGGGTTCCGCAATCAATCTTCATGAGTTCATTACTCTTGGAATCAGTTATATACAAGGTGGGGTCACCCTTCCATGGCTGAGTTTTATAAACGACATATTTCCCGTCGTTTGAAATCCTTTGTTCAGTGATTTTATTCCATTTTAGAATATCATCGCCAGTTAAGGGTCTCTCTTGAGCGTTTATAGTTATAGAAACAAAGAGCAGGAAAAGGCTGTATGTAATAAAAGAAAGTTGTTTTTTCATGATTTCATAATTAGTTCGATAAAACTATGAAATTCGGCTGGATGCCAGTATGTTTTGCAACCGAATTTCCTCAAATAAGTAAACCTTATGCTAGTCGCTCATTTTTACCAGGATCTTCATTATTTTTCCAGGATTATCAGCCCAATTCTGTAGGGCACTTGCAGTTTCTTCTGGTTTAATTTCCATTGAGATTAAGGAATCAACAGGACAAGTTTTTTCTTTTAGATAGTTGATAACCGACTGTATGTCATTATGTAGTGCATTTCTGGAACCCAGGATATCTAATTCTTTTTGTACAAATATCTTGGTTGCAAATGCAATGTCTGTGTTCGCATAGCCAATGCATACTACTCGTCCGGTGAAAGCTACTTCATTTACTGCAGCCAGATAAGTGGCTGGGTTGCCTGCTGCTTCAATGACTACATCCGGACCTTCTCCATTCGTTAATTCTGATAGTTGCTTACCTAGACTATTGCTTTTTGAGTTAATGGTGTACTTTGCTCCAAGCCGTTTTGCTGTTGTCAGTTTCTCATCGTCGATATCCACAGCTATCACCCTTGCTCCTCGTACTGCTGCTCCAATAATTGCACCTGCTCCTATCATTCCACAGCCCAATACCACAACTGTATCAGTATCAATTACGCGGCCTCTTGCAATAGCATGGAATCCTACGCTTAATGGTTCTGTAAGAGCTAATTCGGTAGGGGACAGGCAATCATCAATCAAGATTTTATCCCATTTTACCACAACATATTCGCTCAGTGCACCATCACGCTGTACTCCCAGGGTTTGATTAAATTGACATGCGTTAACCCTGCCATTTCTACATGAAGAACAATCACCACAATTTGTATAAGGGTTCACTGTTACTGTTTGGTTAAGCGCCAAATGTGCAGGAACTGCTGATCCCAATTCTACAATCTCAGCAGCAATCTCATGTCCTGGAACAACTGGGTAGTTAACCATGGGATTCTTACCAAGAAATGAACTCAGGTCAGACCCACATAGTCCGATGTATTTCACTTTTAGCAAAACCTCATCAGCAGCCGGAGCGGGCTTGTCTACTTCAAGCACTTTGACTAAGTTTTTACTGATAATTTTTACACTTTTCATAGATTAGTTTTTCAATGTGCCAATTGGTCAATGTGACAATGAGCCATCAAATATACCAACATTGATGTATTCTACCCCGGCATGAAAGTGTTCGTCAAATAGTTAATCAATTTTAGATTCGCAGATAGGCAGTCGGAAATCAATTGTGTATCTTTCGACACTACGTATCTGCGAGTAATTTTAGCAAGTATGACCGGTACTGACAAGACCAGAGAACAGCTCTTAAAAGAGAACGAACAATTAAAAGAAACAATTATCGCTTTAGAAAAAACGGTAAGTGATTCTGGCCATTATTCAATCCTTCAAGAAGAAAACCTTAGATCTATTTTTGATAATATGGGAGATGTATATTATCAATTGGATAAAAACGGGATAATTATTAGTGCCAGTCCCGCAGCAGTGAGCTTATACAAGTACGATAGTCTTGATGATATTATAGGCAGACATGTTTCTGATTTTGTGTATGATCCCGATAAGAATGAAAAACTTATAGAAGAATTGTACAGGAAAAAATTCATCAGGAATTATCCAATTGTTCATAAGCGAAAAGACGGAGAGCAGATAACGGTTGAGGCTAATTCAACAGCCCTGTTTGATGATAAGGGAGAGTTAGCAGGAGTTGTTGGTGTTTTGCACGATATCACCGATCGTAAACAGGCAGAGAGAGAGTTGAAAAAGCTTACAACCGCAGTTGAGCAAAGTGCTAATACTATTGTTATTACGGATATAGATGGGAATATAGAGTACACTAACCCTAAATTCACTGATCTAACGGGGTATACAGCATCTGAAGCCCTGGGGCAAAATCCAAGAGTTTTAAATGCAGGTACGCAGCCCGAAGAGTATTATGAAGAAATGTGGAAAACAATTTCACAAGGAAAAATCTGGAAAGGTGAATTTCATAATAAATCAAAGGAGGGACGGCTTTTCTGGGAGAATGTTACAATTTCACCCATCAAAGATGAAAAGGGATGTATCATAAACTATCTTGCAGTAAAAGAAGATATTACAGAGAAAAAAGCAGCAGAGCAGGCTCTTAAGCTCAGTGAAGACAGGTTCCGCGGGCTTTTTGAGAAATCAGGAGACCCAATATTAATTATTGAAAATGGCAAATTTACTGATTGCAATCAGGCAACAATTGATATCCTGGGATATGGAAGCAAAGAGGATATTATAAACTCGCATCCAGTAAAGATTTCACCTGAAATTCAATCTGATGGAAGATCATCTATTCCTAAAGCAGACGAGTTGATGAAAATTGCACTTGAAAAGGGAACTCATCGTTTTGAGTGGGAACATAAGAAAAGTGATGGAGTTATATTTCCTGTAGAGGTTTTGTTAACTGCAATTTTAAATGATAGTAACAAAAAGATTCTTCATGTTGTTTGGAGAGATATTACTGTTAGAAAAAAAGCTGAGCTTAACTTAGTTGCTGCCCTTGAAATGGCTAAGGAGAGCGATCAGCTTAAATCTGCCTTCCTGGCAAATATGAGTCATGAGATTCGTACCCCAATGAATGGTATTCTGGGCTTTTCAGAATTGCTTAAAGAACCCGGACTGTCAGGTGATGAAAAGAATAATTATATCAGTGTTATTGAACAAAGTGGAAATCGTATGCTTAATACCATCAACGACTTAATTGAGATGTCGAAGCTGGAGGCTGGTCAGATGTATGTCTCAATAACAGAAGTTAATGTAAGGAAACAGTTAGAATATATTTATAATTTCTTCAAACCTGAAGTTGACAAAAATGGCTTGCAGTTTTCACTGAGCACTAATACATCCGGATCCGATATCAGTATTAAAACAGATAAGGAAAAATTATATGGAATCCTGACAAACCTGGTAAAGAATGCAATCAAATACACTAATGAGGGCTCCATAATATTTGGATGCAAGGTTAAGGATTATTCTATCGAGTTTTTTGTGGAAGATACTGGTATTGGTATACCACAAGACCAACAAATAACAGTCTTTGAGCGCTTCATACAAGTAGATATGACCAAAACAAGGTCTTATGAAGGAGCGGGCCTTGGCCTAGCCATCACAAAAGCTAATGTTGAATTGCTTGGAGGGAAAATCTGGGTAGAATCAAAAGAAGGAAAAGGCTCAACATTCTATTTTACAATTCCATCATAATTCCCCATTCTCCACTCCAAAGCCCATTCGTCAAATTGTTTTGTGCTTTAAATGATTTTACTATGTATTTATAAATCATATATGTACATTAGTAAACTACGCATCTGTATATAAGAGGAAGGAAGTATGAGCGGTACTGATAAGACTAATGAACAACTATTAGAAGAGATAGGCCTGTTAGAATCCAGAATTAATGAACTGGAGCAGTCTGAAATCAGTCATATACAAACTAAAGCTGATCTTAAAAATATTATTGCAAAATGGCAGATTACTCTTGATTCAATGAGTGATTCCGTTTGCATTGTTAGCTTGGATGGAGAGATCCAGCATTACAATTCTGCAACCTTGTCAATGTTTAATCTCGGCAAGCGAGACATAAGGGGGGAGTACTGTTATCAGTTGTTTCACGGTACACAAAATTTTCATCCAAATTGTCCATTAAAGCGCATGAAGGATAGCCAAGGGGTTGAATCTGTCATTATTGAGGATGGAAATCGTTGGCTTGAGATTTCAGTTGACCCAATCTTTGATGCAAATATGAAGCCGATTGCCGCAGTACATGTGGTATCTGATATTACTGAACGCAAACATAGGGAATATGAAATAGATGCAATTTTCAACACAGCTGCGAATGGTATGCGTTTAATTAGTAACGATTACACCATCAAGAGAGTCAATAATACTTTTTGTGAAATGGTTGGGCTTTCCAGCAAGGATATCATTGGTAAAAAGTGTTATGATATTTTTGCCGGCTCTTCCTGTAATACTAAGGATTGTTCACTTAGGAAATTGAAAAGGAGGGAAGAGAAGAGATTTAGTATAGAGATAGTAATGAAGCGATCAGATAGTATTGATGTTTCCACCAGCCTGACAGCCACTTCATTTTTAGATTCTGATGGAAATTTCGTTGGGATTATTGAAGATTTCAGAGATATCACAGAACTCAAATTAGCAGAAGACGCATTGATTAAGAGTGAACAGCAGTATAGATTATTAGCAATTAGTACCCTGGATACCATTTGGACAACAGATCTGGAATTCAATTTAACTTTTGTCAATGATGCAATCTTTAGCTTTCTTGGTTATACAAAGGAGGAGTTTCTTGGTATGCACCCAACTAGATTTACTACTCCGGAAGGAATCAGAATTATTGAGAATGCAGCTTTACAACTAGGTACAGCTTATAAGTCGGGAGATATTATTCAAGTCATTATCGAACTCCAGCAGATTAAAAAGGATGGTGCTTTAATAGATGTTGAGCTCAGATGCAACCTGTTACAGGATGCTGATGGACAAATTACTGGTTTTTATGGCAGATCTGTTGACATTACTGAGAGTAAGAAAGCTGAGCAAATGCTATTGGATGCTCTTGAGAAAGCCACTGAATCTGACAGACTGAAGTCTGCTTTTCTTGCTAATATGAGTCACGAAATACGTACCCCGATGAATGGTATAATGGGCTTTGCAGAATTGCTGAATGAGCCTGGCCTTTCTGGTGACGAAGTGAAGAGTTATGTGAAAATAATCGAAAAAAGTGGTGAGCGTATGCTTGGCACCATTAACGATTTGATTGAAATGTCGAAATTAGAGGCAGGACAGGTGTTTGTCTCCGCCGCTGAAGTGAATGTAAATGACCTGCTTAAAGATATTTACACTTTCTTCAAACCAGAAATTAAGAGCAAAGGATTGAAATTTGCATATAATGATTTGGCAACAGATCTACACCAAATTATTAAAACAGACGGAGATAAATTATATGGAATCATAGCAAACCTGGTGAAAAATGCCATCAAGTACTCACATAGTGGTTCTATTGAATTTGGCTATCAGTCAAAAGACAATTTTCTGGAATTCTACATAAAAGATACGGGTATTGGTATTCCTCAAGACCGACAACGGGATGTCTTCGAGCGCTTCATACAAGTAGATATGACCAAAACAAGGTCTTATGAAGGAGCAGGCCTTGGCCTGGCCATCACAAAAGCTAATGTTGAATTGCTTGGAGGGAAAATCTGGGTAGAATCCAAAGAAGGAAAAGGCTCAACATTCTATTTCACAATACCATCATAATTCCCAAATTCTGCAATATTCATTCTGCAATCTCCATTCTTAATCCCTCTCCCAATCCGGGTTTATCTCAGAAGGAACCGGAGCACCAACACTCTGTCTCCATTCGTCAAGCATCTTCTTCAGTTCATCCAATTTTTCTGGATTTGATTCTGCCAAATTATTCTTCTCTCCAACATCCTCTGTGAGATTGTAAAGCTCAAGATCTCCATTTTCGAAGTACTCAATAAGTTTCCAGTCGCCATAACGGATAGCCGAACCGGGTCTGGACCTGAAGCGTGGATCTTGTGTCTCCTTATTTCCTCCTTCTAAATAAATTGGGAAATGCCAGAAAAGAGGACGATTAAGAGTTTGCTTCTCACCAAGAAACAGTGGTAGCAGACTATTGCCATCGAGCTTGGTGTCTGTGGGGAGATTAATGCCGGTAAGGTCAACCAGGGTAGGGTAGAAATCCAGATTCGAGATAGGGTCTTCGCATACCGATCCTGCCAATATTTTGCCTTTCCAATAAGCGAACATTGGTTCTCTGATGCCACCCTCATAGTATGCCCCTTTACCTGCCCTGAGTGGCCATTGTTTGGTAAACTTGTACACTCCTCCATTGTCAGAAATGAAAATTATCAGCGTATTATCCAGTTTGTCTGTTTCCATCAGATAACTAATCATGCGACCAATCTGAGTGTCAAGATTTTCAATCATGGTGGCATATTTGGCATTGTTCTGACCATTCCACTCAGCTTTGTTTGTGTATTTTGGTAATAAATCACGAATAGGATGGATCGGACTATGTACAGCATAAGGAGAGTAGTTGAGGAAAAAAGGTGAAGAGCCAACTGAATCCAAAAACTCCAAAACCTTATCCATAATCAGATTGGTCAGGTAATCATTTTTTTCAGAAGCTTCAAGCGGAACATTTTTATAGGGTGGATAATAGCTACTTGGATGACCAGCATGAGTGCCACCAATATTTACATCAAATCCTTGAGTTGTCGGGTCATCATTCAAATGCCATTTGCCAGCATGACAAGTAACATACCCTGCATCTTTTAGTGCTTCAGCCAGTATGTAATTCTCATCTCCCAGAATCGTATTATTCTTAGTGGGGATTAGTTTGCGGTTTTTGCTTTTCCCCCTTTTTGAACTACCTACCGTGTAAATACCATGCCTGGGTGTCCATTGTCCACTCATCATACAAGCCCTGCTTGGGGCACAATTTGCTGCAGAAGCATAAGCCTGGGTGAAAATCATACCCTCCGCAGCCAAAGCATCGAGATTAGGAGTTTCATAATACTCAGAGCCCATAAAGCCAACATCCCGCCATCCCATATCATCAATATTCATCAAAATAATGTTCGGCTTTACTTTCTCACTCTCACTGCAAGCAGTCAGAAATAGACATAAAATTACAAGTAGAACTAGTTTTCTTAATGCTTTCACAGTATTCAGTATTAGGGTTTAATTCCAAAATTAGTAAAATCTATTGATATTTAATTTTCGTCTTCGTCATTCGTCTTGCCTATGATTATTTTAGAATTTATACCTTTATAGTTATGAATTTGAATCAGCAGCAGAGTCTTGAATTTGCTTCTTATCGCCAGGAATTTGAAGCTGAGCTTCATAGTATTCTGGAATACTGGCAAGCTTATGCGCCCGACGAAAAGACTGGCGGATTTCATGGGGCTGTAAATCTTGAAAATCAAGCTGTTCCTGATGCTCCAAGGTCATGTGTGTTAAACGCACGGATTCTTTGGACCTTTTCAGCTGCCGCTATTGCTTTTCCTGAGAAGAATTATGATCGGATGGCAAAGCGGGCATACAATATCCTGATGCAATATTTCAAAGATCCTGATTACCAGGGGTTTTATATGGAACTGACTGCTGAAAATAAGCCCTCAGATATCGTGAAACATACCTATGTGCAGGCTTTTGTATTGTATGCCATGTCAAAATATTATGAGCTCACTAAAGATGAAAAAGTACTTAAAGAGCTGGGTACATTCTTTGTATTTCTCGATGGACAAGCAAAAGATCCTAAGGGGCCGGGTTATCTTGAAGGTTTCTCAAGAGAATGGAAGCTTATTCATCAAAACCGAATGGCTGATGAGAATGATCCAAAATCTATGAATACCCATCTGCATCTTTTGGAAGCATATGCTGCTGTGTATAAGGTTTGGCCAAATGAAATGGTGAAAATGAGACTGAGCCAAATACTCGCTATCTTTCAGCACCAGATTATTCGTCAGGATGGTCATCTTGGAGTCTTTTTTGACATGAACTTTGAAGAAACTGAACTTTCGAAATCGATTTGTTCGTTCGGACATGATATAGAGGCCTCATGGCTAATAGGAGAGGCGATCGATATTGTAAACCTTCCAGGTAAATTTGATGATATGAACCCGATGCTTAATAAAATGGCAGATTCGGTATTCAGAGAAGGATTGGATCAGGATGGAGGACTCTTTCTAGAATCTACTCGTTTTGGGTCACATTTGAGAACTAATAAGCATTGGTGGCTGCAGGCTGAGTTACTTGTGGGTGAAATAAATGCTTTTCAAGAAACCGAAGACTGGAAATATTGGGAGCTTGTTAAAAAATCATGGCATTTTATTTACGATCATGTGATTGATCATAAGGGAGGAGAGTGGTTTACAAAAGTTAATCGTCATGGGCTTCCATATTTGCATGAACCAGCTGACGACCCGTCGCCATACTACAGAAATGATTGGAAAATTGACCCATGGAAATGCCCGTATCACAACGGACGGGCGATGCTGGAGTTAATTGCCCGAATTGATAAAATACTATAAACAGACCTCACGATGAAAAGAATTCTCTTTTTAACACTACTATTATGTGGTAGCATTTATATGCACGCACAAAACTTTGATGAAACACAGAGGCTGCAAGAATTAGCGGATGAAACCAAAGGGTTTATTGAGGGATACTCAGAGAAAACCCTGCCAAATACTTTTAGCTATCACAGCTTCAGACATGATATTGGCGCAGCTATGATTACAAGATGCCTTGAAGCACCCAATCCAATGTCATGGAAAACAGGATTGTTGCCTGACGAGATTCCAAGTAAAGGGCTTGGCTTTGTTTGGATTGCTGCTATGGATCTCAATTCAGGTAGTGGTAGTTTTGATTTAAGTTTCAATGGAAAAAAACGCTTTTCAATTCCAGCCACATACAGTCAAAACTGGAGTCTGGAAAGCGAAGATGGAGCAAAACTGAGTTTTTCTACCATCATGACCGATCGGCATGGTGATGCTCATGGTTATATGCAATTATGGGTTCCAAAATCATGGATCCTGCCAGGTGAAAAACAGTTGATTCATATCCAGGGCGACCAATCCAAACAGAGTACCTGGATTATTGTATATGAGGCATCTGATGCCTTGAGCTTTCTTCAGGAATCTGTAGCATATAATGCATTGTTTAGCCTCGACTTTCTTGAACAAGGGAGAAATGCGATAATTAAGATCCGTTCAACAGAATCTGTTGCAGGGAAGGAACTCCGTATGGAGTCAGGCAGTTTCAGTAGAAAAGTGGTGCTGGAAAAACAGACCGGCTTCTCAGAAATTAGCTTTGAGATTCCAACTATAAGACTCAGTTCTGAATTGAAGCTGTTTGATGAACAAGGAGAGGTTCTGGTGTGGGAATTCTTGAATACTTCTCCTCAAAATTCCATTATGATGGCGCGGGGAGTGCTTAAAAATCAATTAATTAGCTCTGATGCTGGTGAGCTACAAATTCTGGCGCAAAGAAATTATTTGCCTGGCCTTGTTGAATCTATGTTAGCTCTTTCTAACAGTTCGATGGCTGCAGGAGAGATTCTTTTGATGAATTCATCTCATCAGGATATCGCATGGATGGATTCTCCTGAGAAATGTATAGTGGAACGCGATACCATGTTGCTTAAACCATTATTTGACAGGGCTGCTGTTGATCCTGATTATCGTTTTGATGTGGAGGATGCCCTGATGATAAAGGAATATATTCAACGACATCCGGATAAAAAAGAATTAGTTGGAGAACTTCTTAGGGATGGTAGAATTTCTTGTGGAGCTACATATATTCAGCCCTATGAAGAAATGTATTCTGGAGAAGCTCTTGCCCGTCAGTTTTATTATGGAGCCAAATGGCTAAAGGATGAATTTGGATATGTGGCTGATACATACTGGAATGTAGATGTTCCGGGCAGAACTTTGCAAATGCCACAACTGATGAAAAAGTCAGGTGTTAATAACCTGGTAATGACTCGTCAGGCATTGGGTTTTTACAATTGGTATAGTCCTGATGGCTCAAGTATTACTGGATTTTCAAATGGACATTATGGCGATTCATTCGGACCTCTTAGTAGCGAATATTATATAGCTTCAGATTACCTGGCTAGTTATAGTTTTCTGTGGGAATCATTTTATGAACCCGATACACAAGGTAAAGTTATTCCATTATTGTCTGATTGGGATATGAGTCCGGCCAAAGATTATTCGCACTTTATTTCATCATGGAAAGGACTTAAAGAGCTGAAGAATAAGAAGGGCGAAATCATCCCGGTATCCCTGCCCAAATTCAGAGAAGCACTGGCGCCTGAAATGTTTGAGGCTTTCAGAGCAACTGATCCTATTGTTCCTTCTATTTATGGCGAGCGTCCGGCTCTGTGGCTATATATTCATGGTCCAGGACATCAAAAGGCTCTGAAAGCCAGTCGTGAAGCTGATATTCTTCTGACGCAAGTCGAAAAGATTGCTGCTGTCAATGCCCTGCTTGAGGGAAGTTTTAAATCTTATCCTGAAAAAAGATTGCAAAATGCATGGGAGGCAAAAATATATCCGGATCATGGATGGGGAGGAAAGATGGGGATGATAACTGATGATCTGTTCAGAAGAAAATATGAATTTGCCCGTAGTGAAGCGCGTGAGATGATGAGCATGGAATTAGCTGACCTTGGATCACGGATAGCCGTAGAAACAGACAAAGGCAGACCAATTCTAGTGTTTAATAGTCTTAGCTGGATGCGTAGTAGTCCGGTTAATATTGAACTTAGCTTTGACACTGGTATGGCACGGGGAGTAGAATTGCATGATGCATCTGGCAAGCATATTCCTTGTCAGTTATCCAAAGAAATACTGAATAAGGATGGTAGCATTAGTTCAGCAGTATTAAGCTTTGTTGGAAAAGATATTCCAGCAGTAGGGTATAAGGTATTGTATCTTAAAACTGACAAGAGAAGAGCTTCTGTACCTATGCCTAAGCAGGGGAAGCGCCTTGAGAATTCTTTCTATATTATTGAGTTTGGAAAAGGAGGATTGAACAGGATATTCGACAAAGAATTAGGTAAGGAAATAATTAATCCGGATGGATTTACTGCTGGTGAGGTTTTCACACTTCGATCAATCGGGAACGGAGCAGGGGAGTTTAGTCAGGTTCAGCAGCCTGATACTGTGGGATTTGACAAAGCTGGCAACTATCTTACAGCCTGGAAGCTCATTGATGATGGTCCTGTTTTTGTCACTTACGCATATCGACAAGCTGTTAGAAATGCCGTAGTTGAGCAGAAGGTAATCGTATACAAGGAGATCAAGAAAATCGACTTTGAGATTGCTTTGCTGAACTGGGAAGGAGTTCTTTATCGTGAATACCGAATGGCTCTTCCGGTAAATGCAGAAGATGGAAAAGTGGTTTATCAGGTTCCCTACGGCAAACTTGAGGTTGGAAAGGACGAAATGGATGGTATGGCTGGAGAACGCTATGTTGTTCCAGCCAAAGATATTCATCCAAGGGCAATGGAGAACTGGATTAATGTGAGTTCTGATGAAATTGGTGTTACTCTTAGCTCCAGTGTGGTTGGGGTTGATTATATGGATATAACCGGAACATCAGGAAAAAATACTCTGATTCAACCAATTCTGTTGGCCTCAAGAAGAAGCTGTCATGGTGAGGGAAATGATTATTTGCAAACCGGAGATCATTATTTCTCTTTCAGTCTTAATTCTCATCAGCCAGGCTGGGAGAATGGATACAAGTTCGGATTGGAAGCCAATGAGAAACTACAGGTTATAACAGATTTCAAGATGTATGCCGATGCTGATTTGCCAGAAGAGAATAGCTTTTTTAGCCTCGATCAGGATAACATCATCATATCGGTAATCAAAAAAGCTGAAGATCGCAACAGCATAATAATTAGAGCCTACGAAACAGAAGGAAAACAAGCAAAAACAAAAATCAACTCAGCCTTCCAATTCAAAACTATAGAAAAAACAAACCTGATAGAACAGGCACTGTCAAAAGGCTTTGTACTGAAACCTAAAACCCAGCTCAACTTCAATCCATTCTCAATTGAAACATATAGATTGGAATTACCTCTCTACTGATAACTGAGCTCTGAAAACTGAAAACTTCTTAAATAATGACAGGAAAAGAACGAATACTAGCTGCCCTTCAGGGCAAAGACACTGACAAAATCCCCGTAATGCTCCATAATTTCATGGTAGTAGCCAAGGAGGCCGGGTTAACAATGGAGCAATACAGAAATGATCCGCAAGCTATTGCTTCTGCATTCATCCAATCGATTGATAAATATCAGTATGATGGAATTCTGATTGACATTGACACCGTTACACTAGCTGGTGCATGTGGGGTGAATGTGGACTTTCCGGTAGACGATCCGGCCAGATCACATAAGGGGAATCTGGAAAGCTATGAGCAACTTGATAAACTGATCTACCCTGATTTGTCTTCGTACAAGTATGCTGCTATCTGGCTTGAAGCTA
>JAGLDP010000026.1 GCA_023145515.1 Bacteroidales bacterium | reverse complement strand
CGATTACTGAAAAATTATTATGGAGATGAAATCCTGATCAGGGGGAATTGTGATCAGGCTCCTTTTTCTTTGGCGAGCATGATCAGAGGCACCGAGAACTGGATGTTGGATTTTTATATGACAGATGAGAGTCTGATTCGTGAACTCCTGGAGTATTGCACCAGGGTAAGTATTCAGTTCATTGAGTTAATGGCTCAAACCGGAGCCGATATGGTATCTAATGGTGATAGTCCGGCCGGACCAGATATGATACCGCCTGACTTATACGAGAAATATGCTCTGCCGTATGAAAAGAGGCTTGTTGATGCTGCCCACAAGGAAGAGCTGCCATATGTATTACACATTTGCGGAAATACTGAACTCATTCTGCCACAGATGATGGAATCGGGTGCTGACGGACTAGAACTAGATTATGCAACTGATGTTCATAAGGCTTTTGATGTTATGAAAGATAAGACCAGTCTTTTCGGGAACGTGGATCCTTCAGGGATACTAGCTTTGGGTACCCCTGAGCAGGTGAGGTCAACTACAAAAGAGTTACTTGATGTATTCAGCCAAACCAATCGCTTCGTACTTAATTCAGGTTGCGCATTGCCCCCGTCTACTCCTGAAGCCAATATTCGGGCTTTCATTCAAACCGCCCGTGACTACAGGTAATTTTGTATCTTCAAATCATCTTAAAAACTAAAGGTTATGAGTACTGCTCGCATTACGTTCGTATTTATTATTCTTGCAATTCTATCTTCTGCATGCAACAAATCTGCAAAGGAGATTCAGCCGAATATTGTTTTTATAATGTCTGATGATCACGCCTGGCAAGCCATAAGCGCTTATAATCATCCAATAGGTGAATTAGCCCCAACTCCTGAAATTGACAGGATCGCAGAAGAAGGAATGATTTTCCATAACATGTATGTAGCTAATTCTATTTGCGGCCCAAGCAGGGCCTGCATTATTACCGGAAAGTTTAGCCACATAAACGGGTTTAAAAATAATGGAAACAGATTCGATGCTGATCAGTGGACTTTCCCCAAAGTATTGCATGATAATGGATATCAGACTGCTGTGGTAGGAAAATGGCACTTGAAATCCTTGCCGCAAGGCTTTGATTTCTGGCAGGTTTTACCTGGACAGGGGCATTATTATAATCCCGATTTTTATACTGCAACGGATACTCTGCGTGTGGAGGGATATGTTACAGATATTATCACTGACCTGGCTTTAGATTGGTTGGATACAATAGATCATAGTAAGCCATTTTTACTGATGTATCAGCACAAGGCCCCTCACCGCGAATGGTTGCCGGCAGAGGAATTTCTGGATCTTTATCATCAGATTGCCTTTCCAGAACCAGCCAATATGTTTGATAGCTATGAGAATATGGGTACAGCCGCAAGAGATGCCGAGATGCTTATCAGCGAACACATGGCAGTAACAAGCGATAATAAAATTCATCCTGATATCGCCGCTGAAAAAGGAATAGAGCCTTTTCTTAGATGGTATAATAATGCCTATCATAATAATCTCAACCGTATGAATTCTGAGCAACGGGCTAATTGGGAGAGAGTTTATGGTCAGATTAACGAGGCTTTCAGGAATAGTACACTTACCGGAGATGATCTTACCAGTTGGAAATTTCAAAGGTATATGCAGGATTATCTGGCTTGCATAAAGTCTGTGGATGTGAATGTGGGCAGAGTTCTTGATTATCTTAAAGAAAATGATTTGGAAGAGAATACCATTGTTGTTTATACCTCAGATCAGGGTTTTTACCTTGGTGAGCATGGTTGGTTTGATAAACGATTTATGTATGAGGAATCATTCAGAACTCCTATGCTAATCAAATATCCCGGAGTTATTCAGCCGGGATCTGCCAGTTCTCTTTTGACCCAAAATATAGATTTTGCTGCAACCTTTCTTGAGATTGCAGGTATTTCTATTCCTGACGAAGTGCAAGGTATTTCATTAGCACCCCTGTTTGAAGGCAAGGGATATGCAGAGAACTGGAGATCATCATTATACTACCATTATTATGAATTTCCAAGTATACACATGGCTAAACGCCATAATGGGATTCGAACAGATCGATATAAACTAATCCATTTTTATAATGATATTGAGGAATGGGAATTATATGATCTTCAGAATGATCCATTTGAAATGAATAACCTGATTAATAAGCCAGATTATCAACAAACTCGTTTAAGCCTTGAGAAGGAACTCGATAGTTTGATGATAATGTATCAGGAAACCCCCAAAACGGAGTGGTAAAATAAGCCACTCGTCTCCAAAATTCTAATACTATTTCCAAATTATGGAAGTGTGAGCATTGTTTGGCATGTCTTAATTGGCATGTAATCAGTGCTTTATGTTTGAGGGAATAGACTTTGTTTGCTTTTAATGAGATGAGAAGCAAACATTACATACAAGTAATCTTTATGGGGCTAATAATATTAGTCTTGTCAAACTGCACAAAGGATCAGTTTTTTAAGTTTGACGACTCTTCTTATGTGCTTATTGATCAGCTCAATAAACCAACAGATCGACTTGAACATGTTAATGACCCCATTCCTTTCAGGAAATTTAAAACTACACAGTCTACCGCTGGAGATGAATATACTTTTACTCTTGAATACATGCTTAATAGTCCGGTTGTTGACGGTGCAAGTGTTCAGGCTACTCATATCGTTTACAAATCTGAGAAGCTGTATCTTTCTTATAACATGCAAGGGGATCTGATTCGTGGAGGAATGGAGGTTGTTGATTTTGCTAATCCTGGAGATCCAAGAGTTATGGCTACAGGAATCAGGGATGCTGAATTTAGTTCATTGGATATTCATACTAATGCATCAACAGGAAAATCTCATCTCATTATGGCTGGCGCAGGATTTGATAACTTAGGTGCAGTTGGTTCACAGATAAGAATATTTGAACTTGATGCTTCAGGTTTTCCTATAATGAATCCTGAAGTTATTGATTTGGGTGGATATACAGCTACTGATATTAATGCTCTCGGAGTTGTTACAGGAACACAAGGAGGTTTCTATGGAATCGATGAGCAAAGTCTCAACTTTGCAAGTTATGCATCTGATCTTGACGATGCCAGGTCTGTAGCGTACAATCCTATCAATGGTGAATACATCGCGCTGTTGGGTAATCCTGGAAGGTTGGTAACTGGCTTGCCTGCTAATCAACATACCATTCCTTTGGGTGGAATTTCTTATGAAGGAACAAAGGCCATAGTGAGAATTCGTGATGGACTTGCTTATGCAGCTTTGGGTGATGGCGGACTTAGGGTAATAGATCTGGCATCCGGACTGATAACAGCGAGTATTGATCGTCCTGAAATCCCTTTAGGACAAAATGAAAAGAATTATGTAACAAACGGTGTATCTCTGAATGAAAGCGGACATGTTTTTATTGCTAATGGTGCAGCCGGAGTATATGTGGCGAAAATTTCTGATCTGGGACATCTTGAAGTATTAGGATACCTGGATCTTGATGCAAGTGTGAATTACGTAGAATCTCACGGTAATTATCTTTTTGTGGCTGCCGGTGAGAAAGGCGTAGCGATTATCAGGATTGAAGGTCTTGATGGTCCTCTGCCTGTGATAGATACTCATATACCTGATCAGGGTGGCATAACAGCTAACTCAGCAATTGGTGGAGGCAGTGTTAATCAAAATGATGGTGCCGAAATTCTTAATAAAGGGATTTGCTGGAGTACAAGATCCAAACCTACAATATTTGATTTTCGCACAAGCCATGGCCCGGATGAAGGAAGCTTTATTTCTAAGCTGACTGGGTTAATACCAGGCACCAGGTATTATTTGAGAGCCTATGCCACAACATCCAAAGGCACATATTATGGTAAAGAGAGATCGTTTTTTACTCTTGGATCCGGACAGGAATATAGCACTTTTACTGACCAGCGTGATGGTCATATATATAGATATATTGAAATAGGAAATCAGATATGGATGGCTGAAAACATGTCATATCTCCCAGATGTTAGTCCTGTTGCCTCGGGTTCCTTAATAGACCCATTTCATTATGTATATAACTATAATGGATTCAATGTAGAGCAGGCCAAGTCAAGTTCAAGCTATAAAAACTATGGAGTTTTATATAATTGGGATGCAGCAGCCAATGCTTGTCCGGATGGTTGGCATCTGCCAAGTGATCAGGAATGGATAGAAATGGAAACATTTCTGGGAATGGATGGAAATGAGGCTAATGCCAACAAGTTTAGAAATACGGGAATGGTTGGTGAGCAATTGAAAACCACATCTGGTTGGTTTAATGAAGAGAACGGAAGCAATAGCTCTGGTTTTGGCGCATTGCCTGCTGGCTACAGAGTTCGGGGTGGAGAGTATAAGAATCAGGGGAGTTACGCTTCTTATTGGACAAACGACAGCGAAGGATTTATGGCTGTCAGCAGAGGATTGTACTATTTTAATGCTGGTGTATACAGAGCTAATTGGTATAAATCGGCAGGTTTTTCAGTGCGATGTATTAAGAACTAAGTGGTGGTGCTAAATTGTGGACGAAATTCCATAAGTTGAACAAATAATTATACATAACTGTTTTTGTAAAGTAATGATTAGTCGAGTGTTGGGGGAATTGGCATGTTTGTTGTCAATAGACTAATATAAATAAAGTAGACATGAAAAAATTAATTTATCTCATCGTATTTGCAGCTCTGGTACTTAACAGCTGTACCCAAGAACTTCCTGGTCCGGATCCCAATGCTTTACAAGAAGTAATATTTACTACTTCTCTTGAGAATGGGGGATTTAAGTCTGATCCATTTAATTGTGATAACCCGGAAGCAGATTATGCAGCAATCACTTTGCAGGCTGGAACTCCCAGTAATCCTATTGGTGATGCTTTTGTCAAACAAGTACCTACATTCTATGTTGATGGAATACTGTACACTCAGGCAATAAAACTCAAGCCTGGAGAATATACAGTTTTGAACTTTCTATTATATGCAGATGGTGCTGGAGAAGAAGGAGAAGATTTGCTCGTAAATGCTGTTCCTGAATATGATAGTGAATTTGGTGCACTTGTGGCCAATCCACTTCCGCAGCCATTTCTAGTATCTTCTTTTAGTAAGATAGAAGTGCCTCTGGGGATTCTTTGTTTTGAACCCAGTACATATAAGCAGTTTGGCTTTGCCTGGTTCAGAGTTGATGAGACCGTGGCACGCCAAAAGTGGTTCTTTGGTGATTTCTGCACTAAATTCTTTAAGGAATACGAAGGTAGCTTATATGGAGATGATCCTAAGGTTGATATGCCAGCTATTTTTAATATTGGGCTGTACTATGATGATAATAAGAATGGTGGCTTTGAAGAGGATGAGTTGATTGGTAATTACGATAATGAAGCCGACTATATGACAAGTGGGGCGCCGATGTCACTTAATTACCTTGACCCTGCCGGGACTGGCGACTTGTATGAATTGAGAATATCAATATATGTTAAGACCGGTAATGACGATAATGGAGACAAGCAGTTTGGCTATAAAACCTTTGGGAGTTGGTTCTTTACAGATGAGTCAGATGATTTATATACAAATGCTGAATTGACAGATGGCTTTTTTGATGCTGGAGATGATGGGGTGTACGACTTTGTTATGGGGAATTGTAATGCAGAAGCCGCTGATTTTGCCTTTGCACCATATATGAACCTTCCTGAATCTGCCAGCCTGGAGGTTAACAGCGATTTTGGTCCTGGTCCGATTGGTGGAGCTTATCTGGATATCACACTATCCGGATTTAATAGTGGATTTGATATCGAAGCAAATCTATGGTATGGTAGCTATTGCTTTGATCAAAGTGTTGAGATTGGAACCGCACAATCATACGAAGTGACTATTTTTAGTTCATTGAATAAGCAAATACTCCCGATATCCATTCGTGATAAAAAATGGGAAGAGGTGAATTGGCTAGCTAACCATTTTGAAGATTTTCCTGGATATACCTGGAAAGATGTTCAACAAGCGATATGGGAGCTTGACGACAATAATTATCAGTATAGCGACAATAACGGTACAGGCGTACCTGCCGATGAACTTATGGTAAATAGGATGGTAGCAGCAGCTAAGTTGAACGGACCTGGTTATGTTCCAATGCCAGGTGGATGGGCTGCAGTAACCTTTATCAAAACAGAGGATCTTGAAAACAATGTTGTAGTGCCAAGTATTCAAACAGTATTCATTATTGTAGACCCCTGATAAACTCAGACACAATATACAAAGACGGGCTCCAGTATATGGGGCCCGTCTTTGTATATATCCTCCACTATAAAGATTAGTCTTCCATAAATTGATCATTAAGTAATACTGGCTAGCTTTGTAATATGCAGATAAAGAGGGTGTTGTGTGTTTTGGCACGGCGATTGCAAATAAGGAGGAAAGAAATGTCATGAAAACAATTATTAAAAATAATAAACCTTTAATCTTAACGCAGATGAAAAATTTATTCTTACTCGCAGGTGTCGTTGCTATGATATTTAGTAGCTGTACACAAGAACTTCCCGGTCCTGATCCTGACGCTGTTCAGGAAGTAATTTTTACTACTTCAGTTGATAACGGAGGTTTTAAGTCTGATCCATTTAATTGCTCAAATCCTGATGCGGATTATGCAATGGTAACTTTACAAGAAGGCACACCAAGCCTGCCAGGTGATATTCTGGATCCAATCAGAGTTCCTACTTTTTATGTAGAAGGTATTTTGTACACTCAGGCAATCAAACTAACGCCAGGTGATTATACTGTTGTCAACTTTCTTCTATATGCTGAAGGAGCCGGAGAAGAAGGAGCTGACCTTTTAGTTAATGCTGTTCCGATGATAGGTAGTGAATATGGAGCAATGGTAGCTAATCCGCTTCCACAACCATTTTTGGTATCTCCTTTCTCAAAAATTGAAGTGCCTTTAGGAATTCTTTGCTTTGAGCCTTCAACCTACACAGAGTTTGGTTTTACATGGTTCATTGTTAATGAGACTATCTCAAGACAAAAATGGTTCTTTGGTGATTTTTGCACTAAGTTTTTCAACGACTATAACGGTAGCCTGTATGGTGATGATACAAAAGTAGACATGCCTGCTATCTTTAATCTTGATCTTTATTATGATGCTAACAATGATGGTGAATTTACAAACGATGAGCTTGTTAAGAGCATTAATAACGAAGAAGGATATAACACTACAGGAATGCCTCTGGAGTTAAGTTATCTTGATCCTGCTACTACGGGTGATAATTATGAACTTCGTGTGAGCATTTATGTAAAAAATGGTGAAACCTTCGCTTACCTTCCTTTCGGAAGCTGGTTCTATGCTGACGGATCAGATGATATGTATACTGATGCTGCTATGACTCAGAATGCATTTGATGCAGGTGACGATGGCGTATATGACTTTATACTGGGAAATTGCAATGTGAATGGTGCTGATTTTGTTTTTGCTCCATATATGAACCTTCCTGGTATAGATATGGATGGAATTGATCTTACCGTAACAATTGCATCTGGTGAGTCAAGAACTTCATATTTGATGGCAAATCTAACAGGTATTGGTGCAGGATATGACCTTGGAAACGGTGATGTTGGAGCCTACTGCTTTGATATGGAGCACACAATAACTCTGTCAACAACTTATGAGAATATTGATATCTACAGCTCATTGTACCCACAAAATTTACCTGAGTATATGAGTGACAAAAACTGGGGAGCAGTAAACTGGTTAGTTAACCATCTGGATGATTTTGATGGATACACCTGGAGAGAATTGCAACAGGCAATGTGGGTAATAGAAGGCTTTAACGGTTATGCCGCTAATGATCATTCACCAATTGCTGATGTAACCATTGTTAATGATATGGTAACAGAAGCTTTAGCTAATGGCAATGGATACCAGCCAATGCCCGGTGGTTGGGCAGCAGTAGTACTAGAAGCTGGTGAAACAATTCAAACAATCTTTACTATCGTTGATCCTTGATCCTGAATAATATAATCTGATAAAATAAAAGAGGCTCCATTACGGAGCCTCTTTTATTTTAATCCTATTCCTTAGTCTTAAGTATTAATTTTATATCCTCTCTCACTCTTCGTAGTAATCAGGAATCAAATTCTCAAAAACCTTCTTTAATCCATCTGGTTTGAATGGCTTGGCAAGGTGAGCATCCATTCCGGCTTCGAGGAACCTTTCTTTGTCTCCGGTTAAGGCATTAGCAGTTAAGGCAACAATTGGTGTTCTGATAGAAGTATGTCCGGATTGTTCCAATTCTCTGATAATTTTTGTGGCTTCAATGCCATCCATCTCAGGCATTTGAATGTCCATTAGAATAAGATCAAATTTTTCAGACTTATATTTTTCCACACATTCAACCCCGTTTTTCGTAATCACGATTTCATGTCCGAGATTATTCAGATTTATCTGCGCAACGCGTTGATTTATAGGGTTGTCTTCAGCCAGCAGAATGTAAAGTTTCCGAGCTTGCTTTCCGGAGTTCTTAAGAGATTTATCTTTTTTATCGGCGTCATCAATTTCTTTCTGACTTTGTTTCTTTAGTCTGGCAGTAAACCAAAAACAAGAACCTTCACCAAGAGTGCTTCTAAGCCCGATTTCTCCATTCATCAATCTTGATAATTCCTTGGAAATGGCAAGTCCAAGTCCTGTTCCTCCGAATTTTCGACTAGTGGCCAGGTTTGCCTGAGAGAATGACTTAAAAAGCTTTGGTATCGCTTCTTCGGCTATTCCTATACCAGTATCTTCAATCTCAAATAGAAGAAGTGCTGTGTCTGAATCTTCATCTTTTACCCGAACATTGATAATTACATGGCCGCTTTTTGTGAATTTGATTGCATTATTAACCAGGTTAATAATAATTTGTTTGAGTCTTACGGGATCACCACTGAGTTTAATCGGTACTTCGTTAATGAAGCTATATTTGAGTTCAAGTTTCTTACTCTTTGCTTTAAATGACAGAAGTCTGATAACAGTTTGGAGAATTGTTTCGAGAGAGAAGGGGATATTTTCAAATTCTAGTTGTCCGGATTCAATCTTTGAGAAATCAAGTATATCATTTA